>QWPO01000156.1 GCA_003669255.1 Planctomycetota bacterium
AGTCCACTCATGGTATCGCCGCGCCGCTGCTTGAGGCGACCGCGAGGGGCTGCCCGGGCAGCCCCTCGCGGTCGCCTCAAGCAGCGGCGCGGCGATACCATGAGTGGACTATGACATCCTCACAACGTCTTTCCGTGCCCGTGGCCATGGCCGCACTGATGCTGCTGATGCCATCGGCGACTGCCGACAACGCCACCACCACCCGCACGTTCGCCGTCGGTGACGCGCGGATCGACGTTGTCGCCACCGTGTTTCCGGCGACCACCGAGCCGTTGAAGGTGGCCTTCGTGAGCGTGCACGACGACGAAGAGACCGCGGTCGAGGCCGCCGGCGATGTGCTCCGCGACCTTGGCGGACGCCTCGTCGAACTGCGGCACACGGGCGACCGCGAGGTGGCATTCCGGCTCGGCAGCACGGAGCATCGCATCGATCCCAACCGCATTTTCACGCCTGCCGGTCGCCGGGCGACGCTCGCGGCTCTTTCCACCTGGTCGCAGCCCGCCGACGACGTCGTGGCCGCCTTCACCGACGAACTGCTCTCGACGCTCGCGATCGACGACGTCGACGTGATCGTGGCCCTCCACAACAACACGCCCGACCGCTACACGGCGGCGAACTACGCCCCAGGCGGTTCACTCGCAGCCGACGCCGCCAGGGTCAGCCTCCGACCCGGCGGAGACGCCGACGACTTCTTCTTCGTCACCGACCCAGGGCTCTTCGACGCCCTCGCCGCTCGCGGCCATTCCGTCATCCTCCAGAACGAGGCCACCGTGAACGACGACGGGTCGCTCTCGGTCTGGTGCGGACGGATGCAGATCCCCTACGTGAACGTCGAGGCGGAGCACGGCCACCGCACCGAGCAGGTTGCAATGCTCCGCGACCTTGCGGCGGCGATCGCCGAGCGGCCTCCGCACCGTGGCTCACGAACAGCCGCGGCCCCGCCACCGGGCTGCGAACTCGTCGATCTCGCCGACATCGACCCGTCGTTCGTGATCGACAACCGCTATGCCACCACCGACAACGTCACCGGCATCCGGCTCTATCCCACCAACACCATCTACCTGGAGCGGTCGGCCGCGGAACGGCTCGCACGCGTGCAGGCCTCGCTTCGCGGGCAAGGGCTCGGCCTGAACGTATTCGACGGCTAGCGGCCGCTCGCCATCCAAAAAGCTCTCTGGAAGGTGAAGCCCGACCCGCGATACGTAGCCGACCCGGCGCAGGGCTCCCGGCACAATCGTGGCTCGGCGGTGGACGTCACCCTCGTCGACGCGGAGGGCCGCGAGCTGCCGATGCCGTCGGCCTTCGACGAGTTCAGCGAGCGATCGCACCTCGCCTTCGTCGATGCACCCGGTGACCTGCTCGCCAACCGCGAGACGCTCCAGAAGGCGATGCGGGCCGAGGGATTCATCCCGCTGGCTACGGAGTGGTGGCACTTCGACGCCCCGGGCTGGCGGGCCTTTCCCGTGATGGATGCCAACCCGTACTCGGAGCCACTGTTCCCAGACAGCCGCCCGAAGAAGGAGTCGCCGTGAGGATCCTCAGAGCCCTGTCGCCCGCGGTTGCCTGCGCCGCGGTCCTTGTCGCCACGGTCGCCACCGCCGCCGACGCACTCGTCGCGATTCCGGGATGCATGCTCGTGGCTGCCGATTGGGCCGACGGCGATAGCTTTCGCGTCCGCACCCCGGCCGGCGAGGAGCACACCGTGCGTCTCTACGGCGCCGACTGCCTGGAACACCACGTGAACGACGAGACCGACGCCCGCCGGCTCCGGAGCCAGCGGCGTTACTTCGGGATCGCCGAAGCGGGATCCGACACCGCCGCGTCGATCGAGTTCGCGAAGCGACTCGGGGCGGAGGCGACGGCCGAGACCCGGCGGCTGCTCACCGATCCCTTCACGCTGCACACGAGCTTCGCAGACGGCCGCGGCGACGCCCGGTTCAAACGGATCTACGGCTTCGTGACCGACGCGAAGGGCCGCGACCTCGCCGAGCAGCTCGTCTCGAAGGGCCTCGCGCGGGCCTTCGGCGTGGCGCGGAGTACGCCGAAGGGCGATTCCGGCGACGAGTATCGCGAACGGCTCGCCGATCTGGAGCTCCAGGCCGCATCGCGACGGCTGGGCATCTGGGAGCACACCGACTGGGACAGAATGCCTGCGGAGCGGCGGATCGAACGAATGGAGGAACGCGAACTCCGTGACGCAATCGACGGCACCGGGCCACCGCCCGCGGACTTCGTGCTCGACCCCAACACCGCCTCGCGAAACGATCTCATGCGGCTGCCCGGCGTGGGCGAGGCGCTCGCAAACCGGATCATGGAGCGGCGGCCCTACCGCCGCGTCGTTGATCTCCTCGAAGTGGATGGCATCGGGCCGGCGAAGTTCCGCGAACTGAAGGGGATGCTGCGAATCGAGGCGGCTGCGCCCTGACCGAATCAGCGGTCGGGAGTTTGAACTGGCATAAAGGCAGTCCCGAGCGGGAGGTAGCCCAGGAAGGCACACAGGTTGACAACCTGTGCTACGAGGGACAGCGAGGGGCTGCCCGTGCCCGAGAGCCGGCGTTGCTGGTCGAGCGCAGCCAGGATGGCGAAGCGAGAGCGGCATCGAGTGAGTCGAGGGCAGGATGCCCGAGGCGAACGTCCGGCGACGGGCATGGGCAGTCCCGAGCGGGAGGCCAAATACACACAGGTTGAAAACCTGTGCTACGCCGGAGTGAAAAACACACAGGTTGACAACCTGTGCTACGAGCGGGAGGCGGAGGCCCGTCCAGCGTCGTTACGCCGCCGCCCGTTGCCGGGGCGGCGCGAGCTTGAAGAGCGCGAAGAGGTCATCCGCTGTCAGCCCCGCCGACGCGGGCTCGCCGGCCTGCGACAGGATCGTCTCGGAGAGATCCCGCTTGCGGCGGAGCACCTCGTCGATCCGCTCTTCGATCGTGTCCACGGAGAGGAACCGTGTGACGGTCACCGCGCCGGCCGCACCGATGCGATGCGCGCGGTTGATCGCCTGATCCTCGACGGCCGGGTTCCACCAACGGTCAAAGAGGAACACGTACTGCGAGAACTGCAGGTTCAACCCCACGGCCCCAGCCCCGTACGACAGGAGCAGCACCGAGTGCTTCTTCTCGTGCTTGAATCGCCGGATTGCCTCGTCGCGGGCCACGGTTGACATCCCGCCGTGGTATTGGATCGCGCCGAACTTACCGAGCGCCCCCTCGAGCCGGCCGAGTGTCTCCACCCACTGGCTGAACACGAGCGCCTTGCGGCCGCTGGCCTGCACCTCTTCCAGTTCCGCCTGGAGGCATTCGAGCTTTGCGCTCTCTCCCGTCGCGGTATCGAAGTTGCAGATCTGCTTGAGCCGCAGCACCAGTTCGAAAACGTGCTGGATCGTGGCCTCGCGGCCCATGTCGGCCAGCCGCAGCACTCCCTCCTCCTCCGCCCGGCGGTAGGTCTCGCGCTGCTCGGCCGTGAGTTCGATCCGCTCGTCGCGGTTGAGCCGCGGCGGCATGTCCTTGAGCACCTTGTCTTTCGTCCGCCGGAGGATGTGGTCGGAGACCGCCGCCCCCATCGCCTTCGGCGTCATCCGCTCGCTGATCTGCCCGGGGGCCACGAACTCGAACAGGCCGACGAGGTCGTCGGCGCTGTTCTCGATCGGCGTGCCCGTCAGCGCCCATGAGCGGCGGCGGTCGAGCGAGCGGACGGATTGGTTGGTCTGGCTGGCGCGGTTCTTGATCCGCTGGGCCTCATCAAGCACCACGAGGTCGAACGACAGGCCAAGTTCGGCCACGAGGTCGCGGTCGCGGACCAGCACCTCGTAGTTGGCGAGCTTCACCGGCACATCGGGCAGGCTCCACTGCCACCGCCGCCGCGGCTGGTCACCCTCGATCACGGCTACGACCAGTTCCGGTGCCCAGTCGGCCAACTCGCGGGCCCAGTTGGAGACGAGACCCTTCGGGCAGACCACGAGCACCCGCCGGGCCTCGCCACTCCGCACGAGCAGCCGGATCGACGAGATCGCCTGCATCGACTTCCCGAGCCCCATCTCGTCGGCCAGCACAGCGGAGTGCCGCGGCACGAGAAAGGCCATGCCGTCGAACTGAAACGGGAACGGCTGCCGCGGAAACTCGAGTTTCCCCGCGTGCAGCATCGTCTCGAGGTCGGGCTGGAGGAGGTAGAAGAACTTCTCGGAGAGCTTGACGACGTCGCGCGGCGGGGCGATCCGAATCCGCCGCGCGGCCGCGGGCGGCGGCGCGGCATCGACCGCCGCCGCCTCCGAAGGCTCAGCCAACCGCGGAACGCGAGGCGGTGCCACCGGCGCCGCCAGTGCCGGTGGCGTGAACTGGTAGCTCGTCACCTTGGGCCGTGCGAAGCCGAGATCGACGCGAACGACCACCGGCGGCGCTCCTGCGATCGGCAACCGCAGGGCTGGTGGCCGTGGGATGCGCACGTCCACCGAAGGCAGCACGCTGCACGGCCCGATCACCAGATCAGCGCCACGGATTGATCGCACCGTGTTCACGGGTTTGTCGGTCATGCCGGTGGCGTTTAGTGCCGCTGTGCCTCCTCGATCGCCGCGCGGATTCGTTCGAAAGGCTCGCGAAGATCGACGGCCTCGGCCAGCCGAGCCACCCGATCGCGGATCGCAGCCTCGTCGGCGGCGTCGTCAGCGTGCGTCGTGACGTGCGACTCGCCCACGGTAAATCCCGCCACGACCGACTCGCCGTCGAGCGGCCGAACGAGCGCCACCGGGAGTTTCGTGTGTGGCCGGACGTGGAGCATCGCGTCGCAATCGGTGAGCACGATCGCGGGCGACGCCTTGCTCTCCCCAAGCAGCGCGCCGCCGATCTGCTGGCCGTGGAGGTGGCCGTGAAGCGTGGAGCCGTAGAGGATCTGCTGCGCGCGGCTCACCTTCACCGGGGCGGTGCAGTGAAACTCCAGCGGACGACCGAGGGCGTCCACCACGAGATAGCCGCCGAACAGGCCGTGCAGCGGCGAATCGACCGCCGTCAGGAATCCGAACACCGCTCCGTCGCCGCCTGGCTCCGCCTGCTGCTGCATGCCCGCCTCACTCCCTCGCCCAACGCGGCCGCCTTCCCTGGGGCCGCACGAGGCATCCCATCCATCGGGCGTCGCCGCCGCCCACTTGAACGGCCGCGGTCCACCGGGCCGACACCCCGCTGATTCACGGTCCCAGACGCGGGTGCCAAGCTGGGCAAACCCTGCCGATGGTGCCGACGACGGCGTTCGCACCGTGGAAAACCGACCCCGTCGCGCCTACGATAGATCTCCGGCGCGGGTGTTTTTGCCACGCATGCCCCAGGATGGGAGACCCATGAGCGACGTTCCGCAGATCTTCAGCCAGTTTGACATCTCGGCCGGCACGGTCGCGGCCGGGAGCCAACAGCCCGTCACTGGCGACCTCACTGAAACGAACCGCCTGCTCCGCGACCTCGTGCTGGCGCAGCACAAGTCGAACGAACTGCTCGTCGAACTCGTCAACCAGGTGTCGCAGCAGCAGCGGCAGCGGATGGCGGAACTGAAGGCCTGGAAAGAGGCCAACCCGCAACTGGCCAAGGCCTGCCGCCAGGCCGCGGAGTCGCTCTCGAAGGTGCACACCGAGTTCCTGTCGGGTCTTGCCCAGGAGGCCGCCGACAACGCCGACGACTTCTCCGACAGCGAGTACGCGCTCGGAGAGTTCATCGATCGCTACGGCCCCCGCCTCGCCCACTTCAATGGCGTGCTCCAACTCTTCGCTCAGCTCGGCGCACCGCTGCCGCAGCCCGAAACGCCTGCGGACGGCTGACCGTCTCAGACCAACCGCGAGCTCCTTCGCGGCCCCCGCCCTCCCCCAGGAATCCGTCCATGTCAGGTGCCGCATCCGCGCAGGAAAAGCCCCCAGTGTTTGATGTCGCCAGCGACGAGGCGGTGAAGCAGGCCCGCGCGAACCTCGACGCCCAGACCGTCGAGATGATGGCGTGGCACTTCCACGACTCGACCGGCTGCCCGTTCTGGCTCGACTACGCGAAGAGCCTGCCGTTCAATCCGCTCACCGACGTGAAGTGCTTCGACGACCTCAAGAAGTTTCCGCCCTTCGAGGATGAATGGCTCCGGGGCGGCCCGGTCCGCCGCTGGGTGCCGAAGGGGCTCGCCGACCAGCCGATCTACGTCTTCGAGACGGGCGGGACGACGGGCGTGCCGAAGTCGCGGGTCAACTCGCGGGACTTCCGCACCGACTACGAGATGTTCAGCGACACGCTTCCCGAGAGGTATTTCCCGCACGGCGCCAACTGGCTGATGCTCGGCCCCTCGGGCCCGCGACGGCTGCGGCTCTCGATCGAGCATCTCGCCCAGCACCGCGGTGGCATCTGCTTCTGCGTCGATCTCGACCCCCGCTGGGTGATCAAGCTGATCCAGAAGGGCTGGATGGAACACCTCGAGGCCTACAAGCAGCACTGCGTCGATCAGGCGATCACGGTTCTCGAGGCGGGCCACGACATCCGCTGCATGTTTACCACGCCAAAGCTCCTCGAGGCTCTGGCGATCGCGCTCGAGAAGAAGGGCACCACGATCGGCAAGGTGGGGATCACCGGCATCTTCTCGGGCGGCACGGAGTTCACGCCGCAGTGGACGCGGTTCGCAGTCGAGGAACTGCTCGACGGCGCCTACATGACGCCCACCTACGGCAACACGCTGATGGGC
>QWPO01000009.1 GCA_003669255.1 Planctomycetota bacterium
CTTCGGGAATCCAGAGTTATCCGGTCAATTAATCCGGTCTGACCGGATTAATGGCTGGATGGCCCCTCCCGGAGGTCACCATGGCTCGTCGCCCCAAGGGTTCCGTCCCCTCTCTTCAGCTCCACAAACCAAGCGGCCGGGCCCGCGTCACGATCAACGGTCGTGACCACTGGCTCGGCAAGTGGGGCTCCCCAGAAGCTCAAGAGGCGTACCGTCGTCTCATCAACGAGTTTCTCGCCACAGGTCGAATTTCCCCCGACCGTGAGCGTTCCCGACTGGCTCAGCAGGTGGTCGACCCTCCCGTGGGCCCCACGGCTCACCAGGCCTCTTCCGAATCGGCCCCGCCGCCTACCTCAATCACCATCGCCGAGGTGCTCGGGCTCTATCTGGAGCATTGCACGACCTACTACCGGACCGCCGACGGCAAACGCCGAACGAGCACGTACGGCAATGCCTTGCAGGCTGCTCGGGCACTCCGCTCGTTTGACGGCCTCCCCGCCAAAGACTTCGGCCCGCGGAAGCTGATGCATATCCGCGACGCCGAGGCGGCGACGGGCAGGGCCCGCGTCGGTTGCAACAAGCTCGTGAAGGCCATCCGGCGGGTGTTTCGCTGGGCTGAGGCACACGAGTACGTGCCAATGGGCCTCCACCACGCGCTGATGACCGTCGAGCCGCTGCTCCCCGGTCGCACCACCGCCCACGAGCTGCCGCCGATCCTCCCGGTCGACGACGCCGTGGTGGAGATGACGTTGCCCCACGTCGCGCCGATCGTCGCCGACATGGTCCGCTTCCAGCGGCTCACCGGAACCCGCCCCGGGGAGGTCTGCGGCCTCCGCCCCGTCGACATCGACCGGGAAGGGGACGTCTGGACGTGGCGGCCTACCGATCACAAAAACGCGTGGCGCAAGAAGGCCCGCGTCATCATGATCGGCCCCAAGGCCCAGGCGATCCTCCGGGGGTATCTTGTCCGCCCGGCGGTGGACTACTGCTTCTCCCCGGCGGAGTCGGAGCGGCAGCGGAGCAAAGTCCGTCGTCTCGCCCGAGAGTCACCGCTGACGCCGTCGCAGCGGGCAAGGAAGCCGAAGGCCAACGGCCGGCGACGGCCTCGTGACCACTACGACAACGCCTCCTATCGGCGGGCGATCAGCCGGGGCGTCGTGGCGCTCAACAAGGCTCGGCTGGCGGAGGACCCGAAGGCGACGCTGATCGAGGACTGGGCCCCCAACCGGCTCCGGCACACCGCGGGCACCGAGGTCCGGAAGAAGTTCGGCCTCGAGGCGGCGCAGGTCGTGCTTGGTCACGCTCAGGCCGACGTCACGCAGATCTACGCCGAAGCCGACATGGAACTCGCGGCCGAGGTCGTCAGGAAGATCGGCTAGTTGGCCGACGGCGGGGCAGTAGAGGAACGGCGACTGCCGCCGGTGAGTTCATCGAGGCGGCGGCGGGCTGCCTCGATCTCCTCGCGGCGTCGGTCGGTCTGCGCCTGGACCCGCGGCGGGGAGTGCCGGTCGATGTTCACGGTGGTGAGCGGCATGGAGGCACCCGGCTCGCTCCGGGCGGCGATGAAGCGCTCGATGGCGGAGGCGGTCACGTAGCGCTTGCTGCCGATGCAGACGCTCTCCAGCCTCACGCCCTTGCAGCCCTTGTGGCACCATCGCCACAGGGTGCTGACGTTCGGCTTGGGCTGCCCAGTAAGCTTGCCGATGTAGTCGGCTGCGGTGGGCAGGCTCATCGGCCGTTCCTCCGCGAATCGTCGTAGGTCGATCATGACGGGGCTCCATCAAGCGGAATGAATGAAAGCAAAGCAAGATTTGTCTGAAATAGGCGAGTGCAGGGCGATACACGACGCCATCCCGCAGGCGTCACCTCACCGCCTCGTCGATGAACGCGACCAGGTCCTTGAAGCGGTAGCGGCGAATCGGCCTGCGAAATCCGGACGCCACGAACTCGACGCAGCGGAGTCGGTCGCGCCGCACGAGCTCTCGGAGCGTCTTGGGGCTGATGCAGAGCAAATTGGCGGCGTCGATGGTGTCGAGAAGCGTTGCCCGGGCGAAGTGATTGCCAAGGGCCGCGAGCTCTTCGTCAGCATCGAATGCGGCGTCGGCCGACAGGTTGGGATCGTCTGGGGGCATGGCTGAATGCTCCGTGTAGGCGGGGACTTTACGCGGGCGGCGAACGCCGGTGTCCGGGACGGAGTCATCAGAGCGCACCCCGGGGCAGCGACCGTTTTTCAGGGCGTTTTTCAGCATGGCTAAGCGCTTGGACGAAACGATCGGGCGTCGATAGGTTGAACCGGAGACGTTGGGGCGACGTGTGCGTTTTTCCGGCGTCCCGTTCAATACACCACGCAACAGGCCAGCCATGTCGCCCGCCCAGAAGCAGTCGAAGGCCAAGCCCACCACGCCGAAGCCGACAAGCGGAGGAAAGCCGCCAGCACCGCGATCACGCCAACGGCGACCGCGAGCAGGGAGCGGGGCCCCGCGGTCACAAGCCCTCGATCAACTTGCGGCCTTCGTGGTTGGTGTCGAGGAGCTGGTGCCGCGGGTCAAAAAAATCTTCGACGACACCTCCAGCGCGCCGCCGGACAACGCGAACAAGCAGACACGGTTCGCCAACAAGATCGACTCACTGGCGACCGACGCGGAGGCTTTGCTGCGGAGCCTCGATGCCGCGTACGCCGAGGCCAAGCACCTGCCAGGCCTTCAAAAGTGCGCCCCCGGTGACGCGCTCGCCAAGCGACTGTTGACCGGGCTCAAGGTCGCGTCGGTCGAAAAGCAGTTTCAGGGCCACATCGAGGAGTTGCGGCAGTTGGCGACCACGGCCCGGCAGCCGATGTCTCCGGAGGAGTCACGAGACCTGTGGGAGCGGTTTGCCAAGCTTGTGGAGGGCTTGGGCGGAATCCTCGATCTCGCGCAGAGCGTGCAGCGGGTGATCGCGAGGCACCGGGAACGGCTCGCCGGGCTACGAAGCGAGGAAGACCTGCGGCACTACGTCTTGAGCTGCCTGCGAACCACCTCGACGCCGGAACTGAAGAGGTTGCGAAGCAGTATCGACGAGTCATTCACGTCGCTCGCCGATGTCGAGAGGGCCGTTCGTGATCTGTGCCGCGGCATTGCGAAGGTGGTCGCGAGACAACGAAACTCCATCAGGGCGGCGATGCACGCGGAATCGTCCATCATCCAGCAACAGGACGTGGTGCATCTGGCACTTCGCGAATTCGAGGAGCACGCCCGAACCTTTATCGAGGCGATCGAGAAATCGCAGCCGTACATGGACGTCGTGGCCGATGGCGAGAGCAGTGCGTTCCCAGATCTGCCGAAGGCGGTTAACTCGCTCGTCGTGGAGCTACGGACGCGGGTCGATATCGTCGCGATGTGGATCGAGGCGGTCGAGAAGCAGCAGGTGGCGGCGTTTGTCATGCCCGGGGGTTTTATGGCGAGCGTATGGAGGATTGCCCATGGCCTTCGTGAGGCTCGGGCGCAGTTGGACCGGTTTCTGGCGGTGAATCCCGAGGGTACGGATGCAAGCGGCGCTGCAGACACCGCTGTTGCGGCTTCGGTGGAGAGCGAGTTGTTCGTCGGGCTGGGGGAGAACGAGCGACGGGTGCTTGAGGCACTGATACTGGCCGGTGAGCATCGTGAGGCCGGGATGACGATCAAAGCCCTGATGGCGGCGACCGGACTCACGTACACGGTGGTGAGAAGGACCCTGACAGAGCGTCTCGGGTCAAAGATTGTGACGAAGGACAAGCAAGTCCGGCGGGGCGGACCTCGGGCAGGAGGAAGTTCGTCGCCGCCCGACCTCTTCTCGGTGCCGGAGGCGATGAGCGTCGCGTATTGCCGCTGGCTGGCCGCCTCGCGAAATATGCCCTGAAAAACGGTCGGGGCATTGGCGTGGGTGAGTCTGAACCCGCGGCTGATGGATGACGCCGCGGCCGGGACTCACGAGCCACCTTTATGGTTGGCATTGCGTGAGCCTTCGGTCTGATTCCCACATCAGCGCGGAGGTTCCCATGCTACGAGACATTTCGCAGATCATCCCGGTCAACGAGGACGGCATCCCGGCCGCCATGAAGTCGGAAGCACGGTGGGTTGTCTGGGTCGCGGTGGAGCAGCGCCGCCGCGACGGGACGATCGAGTTCTCGAAGGAGCCGCGCCGGGCGGGTGACCCAGGACGCCGGGCCAGTTCGACCGACCCTGCGACGTGGAGCGACTTCTTCACCGCATTGCGGACGCTTGAAGGCGGCACGGTGCATGGCCTGGGATTCGTTCTGGGTGACGGGTGGATCGGGGTCGATCTCGACAACGCCTTCGAGGCGGATGGCAGCCTGCACGCGGAAGCGGCGGATACCGTCCACGAGTTGCAGTCGTTCACCGATCGAAGCGTCTCCGGCGATGGCGTTCACGTGATCGCCCGGGGCGAGGTCCCCGAGGGCCGGAAGTGGGCTGACGTCGAGGTCTACGGCTCCGGGCGTTACTTCACCGTCACGGGCGACCATCTTCCGGGTACACCGACGACCGTGGAGCATCGCGGCACCGAAGTAGCGGCACTGCTTGAGCGACTCAGGCAACGGGACGTCGGAAGGGGCTGCCGGGGCGCATCGACGGTGCCGGTGCCGCCGGATGAGCGAGGCGCGGACGAGCCCCCGGCGCCAGCCACTGACGAGGAGATCATCGAGGTCGCGCATCGCGTCTGTCGGGGGTTCGCCGCGGTCTGGAGTGGGAACTTCAGCGGGTACGACGACGACGAATCCCGCGCCGAAATGGCGATCGCACAGTGGCTGGCGTTTGTCTGCGGCCGCGGGCAGGAGCGGCTGGTGCGGCGGCTCATGTGGCAAAGCGACCTGCGGCGGGAAAAGTGGACGACCAACCGCACCTATCTGGACCGGACGATCAGCCGGGCCTTCGAGGGCCGGGGCGACGACGACTTCTACCACTGGCCGCGGCTCGCCCGGACGACGTCGATCGCGCTGGTGGACAGGGAGAACGAGGAGGATCGGACCCGGGTGCTGGTTGGTCCGATCGACCTCTGCCAGCCGACGACGCTTGACGACACGGGGTTTGTCAGGCGCCTGGCCAGGGAAGCGCAGAACCAGATCCGCTACGTTCCAGACTGGCAGAAGTGGATCTCCTGGGATGGTACGCGCTGGAGGCTCGATGATTCAGCGCCCGCCATCCAGGCCGCCCAGGAGCTTCGAGATCGGCTTTGGCGGGAGTTTGCGGAACTGCCTCACGAGCAACGCAGCGAGGCGGCCATCAAGTTACTGAAGGCTGTCGGCGGCGCTCGTCGGCTTCAGGCTATCGTCAGCCTCGCGGCGAGTGAGCCCACCCTCCGGATCAGGTACGAGGCGCTCGACACGCACCCCATGCTGCTTAACGTCCGAAACGGGACGCTCGACCTGCGAACCGGGATTCTGCGGCAGCATCGCCGGGAGGATTTCATTACGCAGATGGCGGCCGTGACCTTCGATGCCGAGGCCGTGTCGCCGCTGTGGACGCGTTTCATTTCGCAGGCGGCAGGCGACGACCCCGAGCTGATCCGGTTCTTGCAGATCTCGGCCGGGCTCGCGCTTTCGGGCGATGTGAGCTGTCAGGCGCTCTGGTGCCATCACGGGAGTGGCGGCAACGGGAAATCGACCTATCTCGGCGCCATGGTGAACATGCTCGGGGACTACGCCGGTCCCGCCCCCCACGACTTTCTCATGATTCGGCAGGGCAACTCCCACCCGACCGAGCTGGCGCAACTCTACGGCAAGCGGCTGGTGACGGCCGTGGAGTGCGAGGGAGGACGACGGCTCCGCGAGAGCTTCGTGAAGATGATCACCGGCGGAGACAAGGTGGCAGCCCGGCGCATGAACGAGGACTTCTGGGACATGCACCCGACCTGGCACATACACGTGACGTTCAACGATCCGCCGACGATAGGTGGCACGGACGACGGAATCCGGCGGCGGCTCAAGGTGGTGCCGTGGCGGGTGAGCTTCCGGGGGGCCAATCAGGACCGCTCGGTGAAGGACGCCCTAGAGTCCGAGGAGCACCGGTCGGCGATCCTGAACTGGTGCCTGTGCGGCATCCGGGAGTGGATCGCGACGGGCCGATTCGAAGCCACGGCGGTCACACAGGCGACGGCGGAGTACGTCGCCGAGCAGGATATCTTCGGGACGTTCATCGCCGAGGAGTGCAGGCTGAACACCACCGCAAGCGTCGTCTTCGATAGCTTTCAGCGGTACTTCAGGTCATGGCTGGAGCAGCGGGGCGAGCACGTCGACAAGTGGACAGCCCGGCGCGTGGCCACGGAGTTGACGCGTCGGGGGCACGTGAAGGAGAGGCCGACCAGCGGGCAGCACCGCGGTCAAACGATCTACCACGGGCTCGGACACGACCACTGCTGAGGAGGAGTGCGCACGATGCTCACGATCACGATGAGTTTGTGGTTAGCCCCTAGGTGTTATTCCTTAGCGTGGACTGGAAATCGGACTTTATCGCGAGCATCGTGCGCACTTCGGCTGCCTCTCCCTGTGTTCGACGGTGCTTGTACTACTCGCGGCGTCCTGGCGGGGGGCAGAGGACCGATACCGCACCCCTCCCCGCCCGCATCTACCCCCCAAGCCCCGGCACGAGCACGCCCGAATACAGCCGCCAGGTCTTTGCGTAAGCCAAGCCCCAGGCACCGTC
>QWPO01000141.1 GCA_003669255.1 Planctomycetota bacterium
CGGCAGCCCGTCGGGCTCGGGCTCGATCTATCAGTTTGGCACCAACGGCACGCTGCTCAGCACCTACGCCTCCGGTCTGGGGCAGGTTGGCGGTATCGTGGCGGTGGCAGCGGTGCCCGAACCCGCCTCGATCACTCTGGCAGCCGGCGGCCTCGCTGCGGTCGGCTGCCTCCTTCGTTGCCTGCGTCACCGGTCGCCCACATGAAAAGCCATCGCGGCGTCACCCTCATCGAACTGCTCGTCGTCGTGGCGATCCTTGCCACCACGATCGGACTGCTTCTGCCCGCGGTGCAGACGGCGCGGGAGACGGCGCGGCGGTCGAGTTGCAGCAACAACCTGCGGCAGATCGGCGTTGCCGCTGCCAACCACGAGTCAGCCCGTGGGCGGTTTCCGGTCGGTGCCGAGTCGCGGCAGTGGGATGAGCGACCCGACTTCCCGCATCAGTTTTTTCGCTGGTCGGTGCTCGCCCACCTGGCCCCGTACTACGAGGAGGAGCAACTGCTTCGCGGCCTCGACCTCACGGTGCCGCTCTACATCGGCCTCTCGCCCGGCGACATCGCCCCGCGAAACAAGCCAATCGTGAAGCTCACCGTGCCGCTGTTCCTCTGCCCGAGCGACATCTCCATGCCCGTGGCCGATCTCTTCGGTCCCACCAACTATGCCGGCTGCACGGGCACCGGCATCGATGGCGGCACGCCGTTCGCAACCGACGGCATGTTCGGGATCAACTCGCGTACTCGAGTCCGAGACATCACCGACGGCCGTTCCAAGACGGTGGCCTTCTCGGAGAGCAACCTCGGCTCGGGCCCGAAGGCCACGACCGCGCGAGACGGCGTCCAGACCGACACCGGCTACGGGTTCACCTTTGTTACGCCGCTGACCGAGGCGGCGTGCAGTCGCCCCTTCTATTACAACTTCACCGATCTCCGCGGCTTCTCCTGGGCCAACGGCGAATACCGCACCACGCTCTACAACCACGCCCGGCAGCCCAACAGCGAGTCGCTCGACTGCCTGGCGGCGCTGATGACCACGGCCGACATGGCCAAGATGTATGCGGGCTATGGCTGGCGAGCGGCCCGCAGCCGCCACCGGGGTGGCGTGACCGTCGGGATGGCTGACGGCTCGGTGCGATTCGTGGCCGACACGGTTGACGCCGGTGCCTGGAAGGCCGCGGCATCGATTGCGGGGGCCGAGGCGGACACGCTCCCATAGCGGCCGCCGGGCCGATCACACGTAGCCGCAGGTTGGTTGCTCACACGTAGCCGCAGGTTGGCAACCTGCGGTGCATCAGGGCCAGCCGTGCTTCGTGTGCAGGTTGCCAACCTGCACCTACGTTGGGGGTACGGGCACCTACGTGGCGTATCGCTTCCGAAGATCTGCGATCACCTTCCGCATATCGGCCGGCAGCGGGCTCGTGAACCGGAGCTCCTCGCCCGTCACCGGATGCACGAAGCCGAGTTCTGCGGCATGGAGCATCACCCGCGGAGCGGCCGACTCATCCTGAAGCCCGTCCCGTCGCGATGACGCATACACCCGATCCCCACACACCATCTGCCCGCTCTCCGACATGTGAATGCGGATCTGGTGCGTGCGGCCCGTCTCCAGGCGGCACTCGACGAGCGTGTAGTCGTCGCCAAAGTGCTCGACCGGTGCCACGTGCGTGACAGCCTCCTTGCCATCGTCGCCCTCCGCGCTTCCCCGACGGCCATCGCCACGGTCACGAAGGAGGTGCGAACGGATCGTGCGCGGGTTCGCTCGGCCGACGACGAGGGCGAGGTAGCGGCGATGCGTGGTGTGCAGCCGGAACTGTTCGGCGAGAATGCGGCTGGCCGGAACGTTCCTGGCAAACACCACCAGGCCGCTCGTCTCGCGGTCGATGCGATGCACCGCCCGCACCGGCGAAATCCTCCGCCGCTTGGGCTCCGCTCGGCCGGCCACGCTCCCGAAGCGGCGGTGGAGGTGGCGGCCGATCGCGTCGGGCACGAGTTCCTCGAGCGTGGGCTGCATCTGCCGCCGGCGGGCGGGCCAGGAGAGTTCTTCGTGATGTCGCGTGGTCGTCAGGCCCGTCGGTTTGTCGACCACCACCACGTCGTCGTCAACGTGGACGACGCGCACATCGTCGGCCTTCGGCAGCGCCGCCGCCGCCACCTCGAGCACCTTGACGACCTCGCCCTCCTTGAGCCTGCGGGCCGCGTCGGTGCACACGTTGCCGTGCACGAGCACGTGCCGCGACCGCACCATTTTCTGGATCGCCGACCAACTCGTGCTGTCGAGCCGAGGCCGGAGGAAGGCCGCGAGCGTCTTGCCCCGGTCGGCTTCGGTCACGTGGTGGACGGTGCCTGTCTGGCGTTTCATGGTGCGTCTGATGATGCCATGCCCGGACTGCCCGAACCACGCTTGACCCGTTTTTCCGCGGTTTTAGACTCTGGCGGGAGGATCGTGCGTCCGAAGCCTCCGTCGTTTTTCGCGTCGTGAGGACTTCCGTACCGTGCCCGGCACCTGCGTAATCGGCCTGCAGTGGGGCGACGAAGCCAAGGGCAAACTCGTCGACATCCTCACCGAGGCGCACGACGTCGTCGTCCGATATGCCGGTGGCGCCAATGCAGGCCACACGGTTGTCTTCGGCGCTCAGACCTGGAAGCTCTCGATCATCCCGAGTGGCATTCTCCGCGGGGGCGTCGCCTGCGTGATCACCGGCGGCGTCGTGCTCGACCCCGCCAAGGTCATCGACGAGATGGACGGCCTCGAGTCACGCGGCCTGCGGATGGAAGGACAGCTGCAGATCAGCGACCGGGCGCACGTGGTCTTTCCGTGGCATGTCGTCGAGGATCGGCTGCTCGACTCGAGCCTCTCGGGCGGCGGTGCGATCGGGACCACGGGCCGGGGCATCGGACCCTGCTACCGCGACAAGGTCGGCCGCGCCCTGGCCATCCGGCTCGGCGACCTCTACCGTCCCGACTTCCGCGAGAAAGTCGAGCATGTCGTGGCCTTCAAGAATCGGCTGTTCGCCTCTTGGCCTGCCAGCACCACCACCCCGCTCGACGCGGCGTCGATCCACGCCCAATACGCCGCCTACGCAGAACGGCTTCGGCCCCACGTCACCGATACGACCGCCTTCCTGCTCGACGCGGTGGAGCAGGGCCGTCGGGTGCTCTTCGAGGGAGCGCAGGGTGCCCTGCTCGACATCGACCACGGCACGTTCCCATACGTGACCAGCAGCAACTCCTCTGGCGTCGGTGTGTCGAGCGGATCGGGAATCCCCGGTCGCTGGATGGACCGCGTCGTCGGCGTCGTCAAGGCTTACTCGACCCGCGTCGGCGGCGGTCCACTGCCCACCGAGCAGGACAACGCCACGGGCATCCACATCCGCGAGCGCGGTCGGGAGTACGGCACTGTGACGAAGCGACCTCGCCGCTGTGGCTGGTTCGACGCCGTGGCCGCCCGCTACACGGCGCGTCTCTCCGGAGTGGATGAACTTGCCGTGATGCTCCTCGACGTCCTCGGCGGCCTCGACGAGCTGAAGATCTGCTCGGCCTACGAGATCGACGGCCGTCGGGTCACGCAGTTTCCCAGCCAGATTGCCGACCTCGAGAAGGCCGTGCCGGTCTACGAGACGCTGCCCGGCTGGCAGGAGGAACTCGACACGGTCCGCAGCGAGCACGACCTACCGGCCAACGCCCAACGATACGTCGACCGGATCGCGGAACTGCTCGACCGCCCAGTATCGATCGTGTCGGTTGGCCCCGACCGTGCCCAGACCATCATCCGCGGCCCTGAGGCCACTCGCCGACCATGGCTCTCACCCCAGCCGGCGAAGGCGTGAACTCTGCCGCAGACGCTCGCAGCGGGGAACGGCCAGCCCTGCCGCGGCACGTGGCCATCATCATGGACGGCAACGGCCGCTGGGCGCAGCGGCAGGGGCTGCCCCGCATCGAGGGCCATCGTCGCGGCGTGGCGACGGTCCGGCGGATCACCGAGCATGCCGCCAGGCTGGGCATCGAGCAGCTCACCCTCTACTGCCTCTCGAGCGAGAACTGGCGTCGCCCCCAGGCCGAACTCTCGTTCCTGATGCACCTGCTCGAGCAGTACATGATCGAGGAGCGATCGTTGCTCATGCGGCAGCGGATCCAACTCGCGATGATCGGCCGCCGCACCGGGATTCCCGACGAGACACTCCGGGCCCTCGACCAGACGGTCGAACTCTGCTCGGCCAACGACGGCATGCGACTTTGTCTGGCGATCAACTACGGCGCGCGTGGAGAGATCGCCGACGCAGCCCGTAGCCTCGCCCGCGACGCGGCCGCCGGGCGGCTCGATCCCGACACCATCGACGAAGCCTCCTTCGCCGAGCGGCTCGACACCGCCGGCATGCCCGACCCAGACCTGCTGATCCGCACCGCGGGCGAGATGCGGATCAGCAACTTCCTGCTCTGGCAGATCAGCTACGCCGAGATCTGGGTCACGCCGGTGGCCTGGCCCGAGTTCGAGGAGCGGCACCTCGACGAGGCGTTTGCCTCGTACGCGAACCGCGACCGCCGATTCGGGGGCCTCTCGCCATCGTGAACGAAGCATCCGCATCACCACCGAACCCACAAAGCCGACTGATCTCGCGACTGGTCGCGGGGATCGGGGTGCTGGCATCGTTTGCCGGGCTCGCCTGGGCCGACGCCACCGGCTTCGCGGCCGCGCCACCGATGGCGTGGCTCCTGCCGGTCGTTCTCGTCGTGGCCGCGGGTGGCGGCCGGGAGGCGGTGCGGCTCGCTCGTGCCGCCGGCATTCAACTTGCCCCGGTGATTGTGCCCGTCGGAGCGGCGGTCATCGCGGCTGCACCCGCGTTCGCACGGCTGCCCATCGCCTCAGCGGATCGCTTCGATTCCCTCGGGCCGGCCGCTGTTGCCTGCATGGGCGTGGTCGCCGCTGCGTTCGCGACCGGGGTCGCCCGCTACACCGGCGGCGGTCGGGAGATCGTGCGCACCACGGGCAGCATCGCCGCCGCCGTGGCGATCGGCCTCCCACTCGCGTTCATGGTGTCACTCCGGCTCTTGCCCTTGGGCCCGGCCTCGGCTGGGCCCTTCGCAGGGCTCGTGCCCGTGATCAGCCTGATCGCCGTCGTGAAGGCAGGCGACATCGCGGCCTATGCGGTCGGTTCGCTCGTCGGTCGCCATCGCATGGCGCCGCTGCTCAGCCCTGGAAAGACCTGGGAGGGAGCCGCAGCATCGGTGGTCGCGTCGGTGGCGATGGCCTGGCTGGTGATCGAACAGGGTGGCGGAGATCTCGCCGCGCGACCGCTGGGCGGCTGGCTCGCCTACGGCCTGTGCGTCGGCATGGCCGGCATGATGGGCGACCTCGCGGAGTCGCTCGTGAAGCGCGACCTGGGCGCGAAGGACTCGGGCAGCATTCTCGGTGGCATGGGCGGGTTTCTCGACCTCGCTGACTCGCTCTTGCTCGCCGGCCCGGTCGCCTGGCTGCTGTGGGCCCTTGGCTAGGGAAATTCGCGAAATTTCACTGGTTTGTCCGGCCCGGCCGGCCGGTGGGGTATAGTGGGGGGAGAGGTTTCCTTCCCCCGAGACCGTCGGTGGCCCCCAAGCCGCCGCGGGTTTCGATGCCCCGCTCCACGATCGCGGTCGTCGACTCAAAAAGACTCGGCGCCATTTTCGGGCCGCGAGACCAGCACCTCCGCCGAATTCGCGAGGCACTCGGGGTCGGCGTGTCGGCCCGGGACGACGCCATTCACATCGAAGGCGATGAGCCGGCTGTTCGGCGTGCCACCGAGATCTTCGAGGAACTCGACCGGATCGCTCGCGATCGCGGCAGCGTGGAGAGCGACGTGGTGGTGCGGCTCTTGGCGGTGGCGACTGGCGAAGAGCCCGCCGCCCGCCATGACCCGATCGAGGTGCACAAGCCCGGCCGCCAACTCGTGCCCCGTTCGGCCGGCCAGGCAGTCTACGTGCAGGCGATCCGTGACAACGACATCGTGCTCTGCACCGGACCAGCCGGCAGCGGCAAGACGTTTCTCGCCGTGGCGATGGCGGTGGCGGCGCTCCGCGCCGAACAGGTCCGCAAGATCGTGCTCGTCCGGCCGGCGGTCGAGGCCGGCGAAAGCCTTGGCTATCTCCCCGGCGACCTCCAGGCCAAGATCAATCCCTATCTCCGGCCGCTCATGGATGCGCTCCGAGAGATGATGGACTACGAGTACCTCAAGCGGCTCACCGAGCAGGATGTCGTGGAGATGATCCCGCTGGCCTACATGCGGGGCCGCACGCTGAACAACGCCTTCATCATTCTCGACGAGGCTCAAAATACGACCGTCTCGCAGATGAAGATGTTTCTCACCCGACTCGGCATGGGCTCGAAGATGGTGATCTCGGGCGACACCACCCAGATCGACCTGCCCGCCGACCGCACCAGCGGCCTGGTCGACGCCATGCGTCGGCTCAACGATGTGCCGGGCTGCGGCGAGGTGAGGCTTGGCGGGGCCGACATCGTCCGCCACCGACTCGTGCAACGCATCGTCGAGGCCTACGACCGCTGATGCCGCTCGTCTCACCGCAAAACCGTCGCCGCACCCGCCGGGGCGCCTCCGTCGACGCCCCGCACGGCTTTTGGAGGATGCTCCTCGAACGGGTGTCGCGGCCTGAGGTGCTGGCCCGACTCGGCGTCTGCCTGGGCGCGGCCCTGCTGATGCTCGTGGCGCTGCGAGGCTGGGAGGAGCCGTTCGCGTTCCGGCATGGCTGGGTGCCGCCGCGAGGCGTGGTCTCGCGGGTGGCCTTCGAGCGGCCCGATCCAGAAGCCACGCGCACTGCCCAGGAGCGGGCGGCGGCGAAGGTCCGCGTTGTCTACGCCAACGACAAAGCCCCTGTGGTCCGGCTCCGCGACGGTCTGAAAAACCGTGCGGTTGAAATCGCTGCGGCCGAGAAGCTGGGCCGCGGCATCCGTGAGGCGTGGCTCGAGTTCGCGCCCGAGACGGCGGCAGTTCTCGACTCGCTGCCTGCCGAAAGCGAAGCTCCTCCTGTGGCTCCGGAGCCGCCGAAGCCCGCCCCTGGCGACTCGGCCGACGGGGAGGCCGCTGAACGTGCCGAAACGGCCGAACCCCCGCCGCCAGCGGTCGTGGAGCCGAGCCGCGAACTGGTCGAAGCGGAGCGAGACTTCCAGCGGTTTCGCGGGCTGGTCGACTCCAAGGAGAAACTGCTCCTGTTCGACAAGGCGATCGACTTGGCCTTCCAGGACCTCGTCAACCAGGGCGTGCTCGAAAAGATCCAGCACGCCTACGACGAAGGCAGCCAAAACGAAATCGACGTCCACCCGGTCGGCAACGCCGCCGAAACCACTCGCGTGCAGGTGTCGGAGGTGGTGCTCGTCGAAGCGAAGGCCCGGCTCAAAACGCGGCTGAAGGACGAACTTGGCGAGGGCCCCTTCGTCGACCGGATCTACGCCTGGATCGAGCCCCGGCTCTCGGGCACGCTGGAGATCGATCGCGACGGCACCGACCGCGCCAAGCGGGAGGCGATCGACAAAACACCGCCGCAGTTCGTTCGCTACGCCGCCGGCGACGTGATCGCCGAGGCCAATCAGCCCGTCTCCTCCGACGAACTGGTGCTGCTCCGCCGCGAGCACGAGGAGTATCTACGGCAGCGCGACTCACGGCAGCGGCTGGCACGCACGCTCTCGATGCTCGGACTGTTCGCCGCGATGTTCGCACTCTCCGGCTTCTACATCCACCTCCACCACCGCAGGCTGCTCGACGACATCAGCGACGTGCTGACGCTCGTGGGCCTGTCGCTGGCGACCGTGGTGCTCTGCATGCTTGTCTCCAACGACGCCTGGAAGGCGGAGATCGTGCCGCTGTTGATCTTCGCGATGACCGTTGCGATCGCCTACGACGAAGACCTGGCGCTGCTCTTCACCGCTCAGGTGGCGATCGTCGTGGTCGAGGGCCTGGGCTGGGGCCTCGCCTCATACATCACGCTCACCTCCGCCGCCGCGGCGATGGTCTTCTGGACCGGCCGCATCCGCAGCCGCAGTAAGTTGATCTACGTGGGCCTCTGGGCGGGTGCCGTGGCCACCCTCACGCAGCTCGGGGCGAGCCTGCTCGACGAGCGGCCGCTCGACATGCAAATGCTCTACGAGGCGGGCCGGACGGGCGGCTGGACGATCCTCGCGGGCTTCCTGATGACCGGCCTGCTCCCCTTCATCGAGCGGACGTTCGGCGTGCTCACCGATCTCAGCCTGCTGGAGGTCGGCGACGTGGCCCATCCGCTGCTCCAGGAACTCGTCCGCCGGGCCCCGGGCACCTACAACCACTCGATCAACGTGGCGAGCCTCGCGGAAGCGGCTGCCGAGGCGATCGGCGCCCGCGGACTACTCGTTCGCGTGGGCGCCTACTTCCACGACGTCGGCAAGATGTTGAAGCCCGCCTACTTCGTCGAGAACCAGGGCAAGGAGAACCGCCACGAGTCGCTCGTGCCGGCGATGAGCACGCTGATCATCGTGGCCCACGTGAAGGAAGGCGTGGAACTCGCGCGGCAGTACAACCTTCCGCAGCCGATCGTCGACCTGATCGGCGAGCACCACGGCACGACGCTCGTCGAGTACTTCTTCCGCAGGGCAGAGGAACGGTCGCACTCGGATCCGAACGGTGAAGAGGTCAATGAGCAGACCTACCGCTATCCAGGACCGAAGCCCACCACCCGCGAGTCGGCGGTGCTGATGCTCTCCGACGCGGTCGAGAGCGCCAGCCGCACGCTCACCGAACCAACGCCCGCGCGGATCGCCAGCCTCGTTCACGAACTCGCGATGAAGCGGCTGCTCGACGGCCAGTTCGACGAGTGTGGCCTCACGCTCGAGGAACTCGGCCTGATCGAGCAGAGCCTCGTGAAGAGTCTGACGGCTGTCTACCATGGCCGCGTCAAGTATCCCGATCAGCGAACGGCCTAGCCGTTCATGCAGGGAAACATGCCTCCTCGGCCAAAGACCTCCCGCCCCCCGCGGCGTTTGACGCCTCCCCGCTCAGCAACCGCCGCACGCGCCGATCGGGCGATTCTCGTTGAGATCGACAACCGTCAGAAGACCTTCGCCGTGGACGGCCGCTGGCTCCGCGGCATCGTCCGCCAGGCGGTCGTGGCGATCGGTTCTCGGCATGCCGAGATTGGACTGGCGATCGTCGATGACGCCGGAATCGCCGCCCTGCACGACCTCTGGATGGGCCTCCCCGATCCGACCGACGTGATCACATTCGACCTCAGCAGCCCCGGCGGCGACGGCCTCCACGGCGACATCGCCGTGAGCGCGGAGACGGCCCACCGGGTCGCCCGCACTCTCGGCTGGCAGCCGCGATACGAACTCGCCTACTACGTCGTCCATGGGCTCTTGCACCTCGCCGGCGAAGACGACCTCGACCCCACCGCACGCCGAATGATGCGAGTTCGGGAGCGGGCTGTGATGGCCGCGATCGGCCTGCCCGCGCCCCCGCGCCGCCGCCGGCCCAGCCCGACGACACGAGGTGGCCGATGACCGTCGCTGATCTGGGATTCGAATCGGGCCTGGTGCTGCTCGGAGTGGCGAGCGTCGCCGCCATCCAGGCCCGCGCCGTCCGCGGCGCGCAGCGGGCCACGATCGAGGAACTCTGCGAGCGCCGCGGCCGACCGGAACGGTATGCCGAGATCGTGGCTGCGAGCGAGACGATCGCCTTCATCGCGGCATCGGTGGTGGTGGTCGCGGCCGTCGGCGCCACGCTGCTGGTGTTTCCCCGCCTGATCGCAGCCGGCGACCGGTCGCTGGCGCTCGAGATCTCGGCCGTCCTCACCTGGATCGCCGTGGCCTGGCTGGCGCTGGTGGTGGTGCCGATGCTCCTGGTGCGGTTCGCGGGCCCGTGGATCGTGGTCGCCACCTGGGCCGTGTGGCGGCCACTCGTCGGCGTGATCGCCCCGGCGGTCGGCCAGTTGGGCAGGTTGGCATCCGTGGTCGGCCGCCGGTCTGGCGGCGCGGCGGAACGGCCCCGAGACGAACTGCGGCTGGCCGTCGATGACGCCCACCGGGAGGGTCGCCTCGCCGGCTCCACCCGCGACATGATCAAGGGCATCATCGGACTCGACGAGATCAAGGTGGCAACCATCATGACGTCGCGGACGAAGATCACCTCGATTCCGCTCGACTCGTCGTGGGAGGAGGCCGTCCGCCGCGCCGCCGAGAGCGGCCACACCCGCCTGCCCGTCTGGGACCGCTCACCCGACGACGTCGTCGGCATCCTGCACACCCGCGACGTGCTCACCCGACTCGCCGAGCCGAGCGGTGGCCGCCCCGCGGACCTGCGCTCCCTCCTCCGCCCGCCGTGGTTCGTGCCGGAGTCGATGAGCGTGCAGAAGATGATGCTGGAATTTCAGCGGGGCAACACCCACATGGCCGTCGTGACCGACGAGTTTGGGGGAGTCTCGGGGGTGGTGACGATCGAGGACGCGCTCGAGGAGATCGTGGGCGAGATCGCCGACGAGCACGACGAGGCCTTCACCGATGGCATCCGGATGACGTCGCCCGAAGCCTGCGAGGCGCTCGCCCATGTCCGGATCGCGAACGTCAACGATCGGCTCGGCCTGCAACTTCCCGAGGAGGAGGATTTCGAGACGATTGGCGGTTTCGTGTTCCACCAGTTCGGCCGCATCCCCGAGGTCGGCGAGCGGATCGAGTCGCACGGCGCCGCCCTCGAGGTGCTCGCCGCGACCCGCCGACGGATCGACCTCGTCCGGGTGGAGCGGCTCGGGAAAGCCGCCGATGGCCGCTGAAAAGACGCGGGCGATCGTCATCCGCACCAGCGCGTTCGGCGAGACAAGCAGCGTCGTCACCATCTACTGCCGGGACTTCGGCAAACTGCGGGGCCTGGCCAAGGGAGCCTGGCGGCCGAAAAGTAGCTTCGACGGCGCCCTTGACCTGCTTTCGACCAGTCAGGTACTCGTCCTCCGCAAATCGTCCGGTGGACTCGATCTGCTCACGGAGGCGAGCCTTGAAAGCCGCTTCCGCGTGGGCACGAGCCTGACGGCGGTGCTCGGCGGCCTGCATGCCGCCGAACTACTCGACGCCCTGACGGCAGACGCCGACCCCCAGCCGGAGCTCTTCGACGTGGCGCATGCGACGGTGACACGGCTTTCGGCTTGGAGCGGCGATGATTCGCCGGTCGTGGCGATGCTCATCTCGCTTGAGTTCGCCATGCTGCGGCTCACGGGGCATGGCCCGGTGCTGTCGCGGTGCGCGGAATGCCACGGGCCGCTTCGCACCTCAGGCCGCACCGCCTTCGGGATGCTTGACGGGGGAACGCTCTGCGACGGCTGCCGAGTTGGTCGCCGTGGCGTGGTCTCGGTCTCGGCACCGGCACTGTCGGCCCTGCGGCTGCTTGCGGACCAGCGGGTGTCGCCCGACGACATCCCGCTGCCGGCCGCCGTGGCCGGTGAGGTCCGCGGCATCATGACCACCCTGCTGTCCCACCTGCTTGGCCGACCGCTGCGCGTGCCCGCCGTGATGTCCCGCAGCGGACGGAGGCTGCGCCGCACGTGAACACTCCCCACCAGACACGACCACCCCTGATGCGAGTACGCCTCCTCACGGCCTTGCTGGCCGTTTCGGTGCTCGGCATCGCCGGCTGCGCCTCGCTGCAAAAACCCCAGTGGCCCTGGTCGAAGACGGCCGCCGCGGACCCGGAAAAGGAAATCGACCGCCAACTCGGGGACGATGCCGAATCCGAAGTCATCTCCTCCGAGTACACGCCCTCCTCGAACGACGCCGGCTGGGACTACTTCAAGGGGGAAAACGTCAAGAAGCGGTGGAAGAAGATGATCGGCCGCGGCCCCAACGAGACGATCGCCCGCAAGGCGCTCGCTGAGGCCGACGCCCTGTTCCGCGAAGGCAAGTACAAGGAGGCGATCGCGAAGTACAAGGTGACGGTCGACCGCTGGCCCGACTCGGTGATCGAGGAAGACGCCATGTGGCAGCTCGCAGAGAGCTACTTCTTCACCGACCAGTATCCAAAGGCCGAGGACCAGTACGACGAGCTCGTCAAGAAGTACGCCAACACGAAGTACCTCGACCGCATCGCCCAGCGGCAGTTCGTGATCGCCCAATACTGGATCGCGATCGACCAGAAGACACACCTGCCGGTGATCGTGCCGAACCTCTTCGACCGCAGTCGGCCGCTGTTCGACACCCGCGGCCGCGCCCTCAAGGCCTACGACCACGTCCGCATCAACGATCCGCGGGGCCCACTGGCCGACGACAGCGTGATGGCCGCGGCCAACGCCCACTTCCTCGACCGGCAGTGGCTCGATGCCGACTACTTCTACGGCCTGCTGAGGAGCGAGTATCCCGACAGCGACTTCCTCCTCCAGGCCCACCTGCTCGGCCTGCAGTCGAAGCTCAGGGCCTACCAGGGCGCCGGCTACGAGGGGGGCGTCCTCGAAGAAGCCGAGATTCTCGCCGATCAGGTGATGGTGCAGTTTCCCGACCAGCTCGGCAAGGAGGAGGAGGACCGCGTGCAGAAGACGCGGGCAGAGATCGCCGCTCAGCAGGCGCTGCGGCACTGGCAGCGTGCCGAGTTCTACTCCAAGGGGAAACACTACTCTTCCGCGCGGATCTACTACGCGATGATCGCGCAGGACTACCCGAAAACCCAACTCGCCCAGCAGGCGCGCGAGAAGTACGTGGCGATCAAGGACAAGGACGACGTCTCCGACGATCCCTTCCCGCTGCTCACCCGCGTGCTCAATCCCGACTCGCTCAAGGAGGCGGAACTCGACGCCATGGCTGAGGCCGAAACGCAGATCGCCCGGCAGGACGAGTCGGGGATCGCCCCGCCGCGGTTCTGACGCCCTCGGGCAAGGATGCCGACATGCGAGACACCGCCCACCGTCGGCTGATCATCCTGCTCGCGCCGGCGGCGCTTGCGGCCGTGGTGGTCATGCCGGCCGGCTGCGCCAGCTACCGGTTCGGCAACAACACGCTCTACGCGTCGAACGTCCGCACCGTCTTCGTGCCGATGATTCAGAGCGACAGCTTCCGGACCACGCCTTCGGTCGACATCGGTGAGCGGCTCACGGAGGCCGTCTGCAAGGAGATCGAAAAAAGAACCCCCTTCAAAGTCGTCGGCAGCGCCGAAGGCGCTGATAGCGTGCTCACGGCTCGAATCGTGGCCGACACGAAACGCATGGTGGTCGAGAGCCCCACCGACCAGTCGCGGTTCGTGGAAATGAACTACCAGACGCTCGTCACCTGGGCCGATCGCGGCGGCACGGTGATCGCCTCGGGCGAGGTGCCGCTCCCCGCCGCGACGGTCGATGTGGGCCAGGCGGCTGCGCTCGTGCCAGAGTTTGGCCGCTCAGTGGCCAGTACGCAGCAGGAGGCGATCGTGAAGCTCGCGCAGCAGATCGTGAGTCTCATGGAAGAACCATGGTGATGTGGGGTGCGCGCACGCGCCGCGGCCCTGATTCCTGTAGCGTAGGCATCCCGTAGCGTAGGTTTTTAACCTGCGTGCCTGCATCCCGTAGCCGCAGGTTGGTAACCTGCGGTCCTGCATCCTGTAGCGTAGGTTTTCAACCTGCGCCGTTACTCGCCTCGACCCGTGCTACATTCGGCCGCATGACGCACGGCTCCCTACCCACGCACTGGCGACTCCGCACGCGGAGCCTGGAACTGCCGCATCCCGGCGGATCGCTCACGCGGCCGCTCGTGATGGGAATCGTCAACGTCACGCCCGATTCGTTCTCCGACGGCGGGCGGCACGCCGGGGTCGAGGCGGCCGTCGAGCATGGGCTGAAACTCGCCGCAGACGGGGCTGACATCCTCGACGTCGGCGGCGAAAGCACGCGGCCGTTCTCCGAACCCGTCGCCGAGGCCGAGGAGTTGAGGCGGGTGACTGAGGTCGTGCGACGGCTGGCCACCGAGAGCGGCGTTCCAGTGTCGATCGACACGTCGAAGGCGGCCGTGGCTGAGCGTGCAGTTGACCTCGGGGCCGAGATCATCAACGACGTCACCGGACTCGAGGGCGATCCACGGATGCTGGACGTGGCGCGGGCGACAGGGGCCGGCGTCTGCGTCATGCACATGCAGGGCACGCCCCAGACAATGCAACTTGACCCGCGGTATAGCGACGTCGTCGCCGAGATTCACGCCTACCTCGCAGCCCGCCGCGACATGCTCGTCGCCGCGGGCATTCCGCTCGAAAGGATCTGCCTCGATCCCGGCATCGGGTTCGGCAAGACCCACGAACACAACCTGGAACTCATGCGCCACGCCGGCCGGTTCCTTGACCTCGGCGCGGCGATTCTCGTCGGGCACTCCCGCAAGGGTTTTCTGGCAAAGGCGGTTGAGCGGTCTCTGGGTCGGCCCGCGACCGAGGCCGACCGCGACGCCGCCACCGCCGGCTCCGCCTGCAGCCTCGCGGCTCAGGGCGTCCAGATCATCCGCGTCCACGCCGTCGGCGTCGTCCGCTCCGCGCTCGACCTGTTCGCCGCGACGCGGTAGCCACGTCACACCGCGGCCATCGCGGCCCGGGCAACCTCGACGCACTCACGAATCTCGGCGATCGGATCGTTCGGGTTCTCCTCGTATTCGATCGACAGGGCGCCGTCGGCCGGAAACTTCGCCTGCTCCAGGGCCGCGAACACGGCGGGCACGTCGATGTGGCCCTTGCCGAGAATCACCCCCTTCGTCTTGTCCTGCATGTCGGCGAAGTCCTTGAGGTGGATCCCGTAGAGGCGGCCCGCAAGGAGGCGGATCACCTCGGTCGGCTTCTCGCCGCTCCGTAGGAAATGGCCGAGGTCGGCGCAGGCTCCAATGCGGTTGTCGTGCTTCTCGATCGCGTCAAGCACGTCCACCGCCTTGTTGTAGCGATGGGTCGGCCCGTGATTGTGGATTGCGATCCGGATGTCGAACTCCTTGACGAGGTCGTCGAGGCTGGCGAACGAGTCGGGGTCGGGATCGGCACCGAGAATCGGGATGCCGGCCGCCTTGGCGAAGGTAAAGAGCTTTCGGTTTGCGGCGGCGTCATTCGTGAACCGACTCACGCCGTATGCCGAGATCGTCAGGCCGAGGTCGGTCACCTTCTTCTTCATCGCGTCGACCACGGCCTGATCGTCGGTCACCGGGAACATGCCCGAATAGAACTCGACGAACTTCAGCCCCAGATCCTTCACATGCCCGAGCGCCTCGTCCACCGTGAAGCCGCGGAGCGAATACATCTGAATGCCGAGGTTGGGCGCGCCATCAGCCGCGGCGGCGAGGCCGCGTCGCGTCAGGGTAGCCGCCGCGACGGCCGCCGTCGTGGCGAGGAAGGAACGACGGCCGATGGTGACTGGGAGCATGATGTCGTGACTCCTGGAATGCGTTGAAATGAAAGCCGACCGGCCGTGAGGCCGCGGGCGAACTCCGCTGAACGCGGCATCTGGTGGTAGTTCGCCCCACGTCTCACGGCGTTGGGCTTGGACGGCGGCCGCGCCAGGTTCTTGGAGAACCCGTGTAAGATATCGTTTTTCCGCCAAGCGTTCGCGCACACCACCCGCCATGTCCATGACCTCTGCGTCCCTGCCCGCCGCCTCCCTCCACGACCACTGCCGCGGCATGGCCAGTCGGGCCCGCCGCGCCGCGATCGACCTCGCCGATGCCGTCGGCGAGCAGAAAGCCGCCTGCCTGAGGGCCGCGGCAGCACGGATCCGCCGCGATGTGGCCGAGATTCTCGCCGCGAATGCCCTCGATGTCGCCAACGCCCCGTCCTTCGGACTCACACCCGCCCAGGTCGATCGGCTCCTGCTCGACGAGAAGCGGGTTGAAGGGATCGCGGCCGGCGTCGAGGCGGTGGCTGCCCAGCCTGATCCCGTCGGCGAGGTGCTCGGCGAGGAGACGCGGCCGAACGGTCTGGTCGTTCGCAAAGTCCGCGTGCCGCTCGGCGTGGTTTTCTTCGTCTACGAGAGCCGGCCGAATGTCACGGCCGACGCCGCGGCCGTCGCCCTTGCCTCGGGCAACGCCATCATCCTCCGCGGCGGCAAGGAGGCGGCCCACTCCAGTCGCCAGATCGTGGAGAGCATCCGTACGGCGATCGCCGAGAGCGGACTACCCGTCGATGCCGTGCAACTTGTCGACGTGACCGACCGCCAGGCCGTGGGCGAGTTTCTCTCGATGGACGACCTCATCGACATCGCCATCCCCCGAGGCGGCGAGGCCTTGATCCGTCGCGTCTGTTCCGAGGCGCGCATGCCCGTCCTCAAGCACTTCACGGGCAACTGTCACGTCTACATCGACAAGGCCGCCGACCTCGACATGGCCGAAATGATCACCGTCAACGCCAAGTGCCACCGGATGGGCGTCTGCAATGCGGCCGAATCGCTGCTCGTGCACCGCGACGTGGCCGCCGCCTTCCTGCCACGGATCGCCACGGCCCTCGCCGCGCGAGGTGTCGAGCTCGTAGGCGACGAGGCGACCAGGGAACTCGTGTCCGGGGCCGGCACGGCGACTGAGGCCGACTGGGCCACCGAGTACCTTGGCCCGAAGATCTCGGTGGCCGTGGTCGAGTCGCTCGATGCCGCGATCGACCACATCAACCGCTTCGGCTCGCGCCACACCGACGCGATCGTCACGGCCGACCCCGAGGCGGCCCGGCGGTTCGCGTCGCGAGTGGACACCGCCTGCGTGATGACCAACGCCAGCACGCGGTTCAACGATGGCGGCGAACTCGGGCTCGGGGCCGAGATCGGCATCTCGACCGACAAACTCCACGCCCGCGGTCCCTGCGGCACCCGCGAACTCACCACGTACAAGTACATCGTCACCGGCACCGGCCACATTCGCTCATGAACCGTATTCTCCTCCTCTGCCTCGGACTCCTGATGACACCCGCGTTTGCCGCCCAGCCCGACGCCCCCGCCGAAGACTCGCACCTCTGGCTGGAGGACGTGACCGGCGAGAAGCAACTCGCCTGGGTCCGCGAACGGAATACCGAGAGCACGCAGGCCCTGACCAGCGGCACCGGCTTCGCCGCAATCGAGCAGCGCATCCTTGCGATCCTCAACTCCAAGGAGCGGATTCCGGCCGTCACGAAGATCGGCGACCGCTACTACAACTTCTGGCGCGACGCAGCCAACCCGAAGGGCATTTGGCGGAGCACCACGATTGACGAATATCGCAAGGCGGAACCGGCGTGGGAGACGGTGATCGACGTGGATGCCCTCGCGAAGGCTGAGCATGAAAACTGGGTCTGGCACGGGGCGACGGTGCTTGAACCCGAAGACCGCGTGTGCCTCATCTCGCTGTCGCGGGGCGGGGCCGATGCCGACGTGGTCCGCGAGTTTGACCTCGACCGTAAGGCCTTCGTGGATGACGGCTTCTCGCTACCGGAGGCCAAGAGCCGCGTCGCGTGGCGGGGCAGGGAAAGCCTGTTTGTGGCAACCGACTTCGGCCCGGGGTCGCTCACGACGTCGGGCTATCCGAGGACAGTCCGCGAGTGGACAAGGGGCACGCCGCTGCCGCAGGCCGAGCTCGTCTTCGAGGGGCAGCCGACCGACATGGCGGTGGGGGCCTCACGCGATCTCACCCCCGGCTTCGAACGGGATTTTTTCGTTCGCCAGATCACCTTCTGGACGAACGAGTTTTTTCTACGGCGCGGCGGCCACCTGATCAAGATCGACAAGCCCGATGATGCCAACGCCTCCGTGCACCGCGAGTGGCTGCTGATCGAACTCCGCTCGCCCTGGACGGTCGAGGAGGCGACGTATCCCGCCGGGGCACTGCTCGCCGCCAACTTCGAGGCGTTTCTGAAAGGTGACCGCACGCTGCATGTGCTCTTTGAGCCGACCGACCGCACCTCACTCGCCGCCTGGGCCGGCACGCGCAACCACATCCTGCTGACCACGCTCGACAACGTGCGAAACCGAATCTCCGTGCTCACGTTCACGGATGGCACTTGGCTGCGCGCGCCGCTCACCGGCGTGCCTGACATCGGCACGGCCACCGTCTCTCCCGTGGACGAGATCGAGTCCGACGACTACTGGCTGGTGACGTCGAGCCCGCTCGAGCCGTCGACGCTCTCCCTCGGTTCGGCCGCGACGCCCGCGAAGGTCCCAGAAAAGCTCAAGCAGACGCCGGCCTTCTTCGACGCGTCGGGCATGAAAGTCGAGCAGCACGAGGCCGTGTCGAAGGACGGCACACGGATCCCTTACTTCCAGATCGGCCGCGCCGACCTGCCGGCCGACGGCTCCACGCCCACGCTGCTCTACGGCTACGGCGGCTTCGAGATCCCGCTCCTCCCCGGCTACAGTCCCGCATCGGGAGTCGCCTGGCTCGAGAAGGGCCATGCCTACGTGATCGCCAACATCCGAGGCGGTGGCGAGTTTGGCCCCCGCTGGCATCAGGCGGCGCTCAAGGAAAAGCGGCACCGGTCCTATGAGGATTTTGCCGCCGTCGCGGAGGATCTCATCGCCCGCAAGGTCACCTCACCTTCCCATCTCGGCATCATGGGGGGCAGCAACGGTGGCCTCCTGATGGGCAACATGCTCACGTTGCGACCCGAACTCTTTAACGCGGTCGTCTGCCAGGTGCCGCTGCTCGACATGCGGCGGTTCAACAAACTCCTCGCCGGCGCGAGCTGGATGGGCGAGTACGGCGACCCCGACAAGCCCGAGGAGTGGGCCTTCATACGTGGCTTTTCCCCGTACCACAACCTGGCCCGCGATCACGAGTATCCGCCGATCCTGATCACGACCTCGACGCGGGACGACCGCGTGCATCCCGGCCACGCGCGGAAGATGACGGCGCGTCTGCTGGAGTATGGCAAGCCGGTGCTCTACTACGAGAACATCGAAGGGGGCCATGGCGGCGCCGCCGACAACAAGCAGAAGGCGTTCATGGACGCCTTGGGCTGGACGTTCCTCGATCGTGAACTCACGGACGCACGCTGAACCGCCGAAGGAGCGCGGCCGGCGCGCCGATTCCGAGGACGTGGACCGTGCCGGTGAACGCTGCGGCTGAGGGATTCGCGAAGCCTGCCTTCTCGGCCACGAAGGTGGCGGTGAGGTCGGCCCGCACGCACGGTCCCGCCGCTGCGCCCGTGTCGGCGTCGAGCCCCGATGGCAGATCGACCGCCAGCACCCGTGCCGCGACATCGACAGCGGCGGCCCGCATGTCGTTGATTGCCGTGATCGCGATCGCGATGGCGCCTCGTGGCGGGCCCACCGCGCCCGTGCCGAGCAGGGCATCGACGATCCATGCCGCTCCGGCAAGTTCCCGTCGCCACGCCTCCTCGTCGGCTGTGGCCAGGCAGATGATCGACGAGCCGCTTCGCTCGACGATCCGGAGGTTGATCGCGGCATCGCCGGCATAGGCCTCGGGTGCGGCGGCCAACAGCACCCGTACCTGATGCCCGGCGGCCTCGAGATGCCTCGCGATCACGAAGCCGTCGCCGCCGTTGTTGCCCCGGCCGCAGGCGATGGCGACCGGGCCCGCGATGCCCTGCGCCTCAAGCAACCGGGCGGTATTCGCTCCGGCGTTCTCCATCAGCACGACACTCGGGACGCTGTACTCCTCGACGGCGAGGCGATCGAGTTCGCGAACTCCCTGTCTTGCCAGCCTTGCCATGCCCACCAGCCTCCCGTTGCCGACTCTTCAAAACTCCCAAGGCGCCCGTACTAACTCTGGAGGCGACTGGGGTATTTGAACCGATCGTGTCGATTGTGCCGATCATAGCGATGTGCCGAGGTGCCTCCTTACAGCCGCTTGGATCGGACTGCTCGCGTTTCTGCTGGCGGGGACGCGGATGGCTGCGCGCGGAGCGGAGCCGGAGACCAGCAGCCCCTCTGCCGAGGAGCGAATCGCGGCCCTCGAGCAGTCGCTCGGCAAGCTCAACGCCGCCGCCGAGAAGAAGAAAAGGGACGACGCCAAGAAACCCTCGCTGACTATCTCCGGTCAGGTCCAGGCCGACAACGTCTACTTCGGCCAGGACGAAGAGAGCCGCGTGGACGTCGGCGACCTCCAGGACGGCTCCCAGTTTCGCCGCCTTCGGCTCGGCGCCCGCGGCACGAGCTTCGGGGTGCTCGACTATTCGCTCGGCGTTGACTTCGCGCTGGCCAACCAGCCGAGTTACCTCGACAACTACATCGAATGGAAGGATCTGCCGTATCTGCAGCACATACGGGCGGGCCACTACTTTGAGCCCTTCTCGCTCGAGCGGGTCACGCAGAACCGCAACAACACGTTCATGGAGCGTTCGCTCGTCGACACGTTCGCCCCCGCCCGCAACATGGGTGTGATGGCCTACGGCAACACCGAGAACGAACGGGCGACCTGGGCGATAGGAACATTTCGCACCAACAGCGACAACATTGGCAACGACTCGTTCGACAGCGGGCAGGCCCTCACCATGCGCGGAACGACGCTCCCCTGGTGGGACGAGGCCAGCGACGGCCGCTTCTATCTCCATCTCGGCGGCGCGTACAGCTACCGCGACGCCTACCAGGGCCGGGTCCGTTTCCGAAACACGCCTGAAATCCGCAAGCAGCAACCGGCGAACGTCTTCGGCCCCGTAGGGCCGCCGTCGCCGAGTAACTACATCAACGACGCCCCGGGGCCATTCGCCCCGATCTTCGTCGACACCGGCTTCATCGCCGCCGACCACTTCCAACTCTTCGACCCGGAGTTCGCCCTGATCCTCGGGCCGCTCTCGCTGCAGTCGGAATACGCCTTCGCCGTCGTCGACCAGATCGGCGGCCCCAGCCTGTTCTTCAACGGCTACATGGCCCAGTTGAGCTACTTCCTCACCGGCGAGCACCGGCCCTACGACCGGCGGCTCGGCATTCACGACCGCGTGAAACCGTTCGAGGACTTTTTCCGGGTGCGGACGAAGTCGCGCGGAATTCAGACCGGCCTCGGGGCCTGGGAAGTCGCGGCCCGGTTCTCAAACATCGTGCTGAACGACAAGAACATTCAGGGGAACAACCTGACCGACTTCACCGTCGGCCTCAACTGGTACCTCAACCCCTACACCCGCTGGAAGTTCAACTACATCCGGGCCTTCCTGGAAGACACCAAGACGAACAAGGGCAACAGCATGACCGACGCCTACGGCATGCGGATCGACTTCGACTTCTGAATACGTCTTCTGGAAGACCACGAGCGGAGGCCAGGACATCACCACGATTCGGCAACGGCACTGGACCATGGCGACCATGCTCGTCGCGACGACGGTCGCACTCAACGCGACGGCGCCCGGAAACGACGCCGAGCGAAAAGCCAAGCCAGCCTGAGTCTCTCACAAGACGTGGGTCCGGATTTGGGGAGGACGTCAGTAATCAACAATCAACATGGTCAGCGGCGGGCCCCGCAAGATTCGTCGACCGCTCCAGTCAGAGCAGCTGCCAGCCAGCCGTAGGTGTCCAGCGGTAGCGCTCTCCCGCTTCCTCGACCACGAGCCGAAGCCAGTTGTGGGTGACGAGATCCCGCACGCCTGAGTGCCGACTGAGAATGTCGGCAACTCGCTCCCGGCTGGCCTCGATGATGACCGTGAGTCGCAGCGGCTCATGCTGCAGTTTGGTGCCATCGTGAACCGCCTGCCAGGGGAGGCCAACCCGCAGGTCGCCACCGTTCCCCTCAAGGATGCCAAACTGACCCACCACGTCGTGAATGACTTTGCTTCCGCTGCCGAAG
>QWPO01000198.1 GCA_003669255.1 Planctomycetota bacterium
TCGCCGCTGCGGTGGCTGGAGATCGAGGTGTAGCCGGCCCGATGGGCCATCTGTACCGCCGCGATCGTCTCGGTGAGGGTGCCGATCTGATTGACCTTCACGAGGATGCTGTTGGCCACGCCCTCGGCAATGCCGCGGGAGAGTCGGACCGAGTTGGTGACGAACAGGTCGTCGCCCACGAGTTGCACCTTCTCGCCGAGCTTCTCGCTGATCAGCTTCCAGCCCTTCCAGTCGTCCTCGGAGCAGCCGTCTTCGATCGACATGATCGGGTACTTGCCCGCGAGGTCGGCGAGGAAGTTGACCATCCCTGCCGAGTCGATCTGCTTGCCCTCGATCGTGTAGGTGCCGCTCTTGGCGTCGTACATCTCGGTGGCGGCACAGTCGAGGGCAATCGCGATCTGCTCACCCGGCTTGTAGCCGGCATTGGAGATCGCAGCCAGGATCACCTCGAGCGCCTCAGCGCAGGTGCCGATGTGCGGGGCAAAGCCGCCCTCGTCGCCCACGGCGGTCGAGAGCTTCTTGTCCTTGAGCACCTTCTTGAGCGCGTGGAAGGTCTCGACGCCGGCCCGGAGGGCCTCGTCGAACGTGTCGAAGCCCAGCGGCATCACCATGAACTCCTGCACGTCGAGCGGATTGTCGGCGTGGGCACCGCCGTTGATGATGTTCATCATGGGGGCGGGCAGGAGGCGGGCGGTGGCGCCGCCGAGATAGCGGTAGAGCGGCAGGCCGCAGTGCTCGGCCGCCGCATGGGCGACGGCGAGCGAGACGCCGAGGATCGCGTTGGCACCGAGTTCCTTCTTGTTGGGCGTGCCGTCGAGTTCGAGCATCAGTTCGTCGACGGTGGTCTGGTCGAGGGCGTCGCAGCCCTCGAGTTCCTCGGCGATCCGGGTGTTGACGTTCTCGACCGCCTCGAGCACGCCCTTGCCGAGGTAGACGCTCTTGTCGCCGTCGCGCTTCTCCCAGGCCTCGTGGGCCCCGGTGCTGGCACCCGATGGCACCGCCGCCCGACCACTCGCGCCGTCGGCCAACGTTACATCGACCTCGATCGTGGGGTTGCCGCGGCTGTCGAGAATCTGACGGGCGTGGATGTCGACGATCGTGGACATGAGAGGCCTCTCGGGAGAAGGGTGGTGAATAGCGGGAAGGGGTGGTGAACGGGTCGTGCGGCGCGATGGCGGCCGCCGAAGCCGCCGCATTGTGCCAGCCGCGCCCCGGGAAGCAAGGGCAAACCCGCCGTGGGGCAGCCCGCTGTCGCCCCGCCCCCGCCGCGGGTATTCTCGCATCTTCGCGTTTCACCGGCCCCATTCCCCGCCAGCCATCCCGCATGTTCACCGGCCTTGTTGAATCACTCGGCCGCGTCGTCGAGGCCGTGCCAGAGCCGCCGGGGCTGCGGCTGGTGGTCGATGCGGATCAGGTGGCCACCGACGCATCCCTCGGCGACAGCATCTGCACCAGCGGCTGCTGTCTGTCGGTGGTGTGGATCGACGGATCGCGGCTCGTCTTTGAGCTCGGCCCCGAAACGCTGGCGCGGACGACCCTCGGTGGCCTGAAGCAGGGCGCCCCGGTCAATCTCGAGCGGTCGCTGCGGCTCTCCGACCGGCTCGGCGGCCACCTCGTCACCGGGCACGTCGACGGGATGGGACGGCTCGCGGCAAAGGTGCAGGAGGGTGACTGGGTCACGTGCCGGTTCACGGCCCCGCCGCAGCTCCTCGCGCAGATGGCAAGCAAGGGTTCGGTGGCGATCGACGGTGTGAGCCTCACGCTGGTCGATGTCACGCCCACGGAGTTCAGCGTGGCCCTGATCCCGCACACGCTCGCCCACACCACGCTTGGCTCGCTCGCCGTTGGTGACGGCGTGAATCTCGAGACCGACCTCGTCTTCAAATATGTCGACCGCTGGCTGGCGGCGAGGCAGCCTTCATGACGCACGACCACACAACCGACCACGCCGCCGCGAGTCCGGCGCCACGGCAGACGACGGCTTACCTGAAAGACCTCTTCAAGCAGGTCGGCTTCACGATCGACGCCCGTCGCGGCCAGAACTTCCTCGTTGACCTGAATCTCGTCGATCTGCTCGTCCGCTCGGCTGTGATCGATCCCGCCGACGTGGTGCTCGAAGTCGGCACGGGCACCGGCGTGGTCACGGAGCGGACGAGTGCCGTGGCATCGCGTGTGATCGCAGCCGAGATCGATCAGCGACTTGCCCAACTCGCCCGCGAGCGACTCGTTGAACGCGACAACGTGGTGCTCGTCGAAGGCGACGCCCTGGAAAGCAAGCACCGGTTCGCACCGGGACTGCTTGACGCCCTCGACGCCGCGCTTGCCGCATCTCCCCGCGGCCGACTCCTGCTCGTGTCGAACCTGCCGTACTGCGTGGCGACGCCCGTGATCTCCAACCTCCTCGCGCGGCCCAGGCCGTTTGACGTCGCGGTGGTGACGGTGCAGCGTGAGATGGCGGAGCGGATGACCGCCATCGCCGGCACCAGTTCCTACAACGCGCTCTCGGTGTGGGTCGGGGCCCAGTGCCGCGGCGAGATCATCCGCGTGCTGCCGCCGAGCGTCTTCTGGCCGCGGCCGAAGGTCGACTCCGCGATCGTGCGGCTCGACCTCGAGCCGGAACGGAGGGCGGCGATCGGCGACCTCGGCCGGTTCCACACCTTCGTCCGTGAGGTGTTCTGCCACCGCCGCAAGGTGCTCCGCGGCATTCTCCTGCGAATGGCGGGCGGCAAGAAGACCGACGCGGCCCACGCCACGGTCGAGCGGGCCTACACCACGCTCGACCTGCCGGCGAACATCCGCGCCGAAGACATCCCGCCGGACGACTTTGTGCGACTTGCGAAGGCCTTCTTCGGCGACGCGTGAGAACGCGAGCCGGCGACGGGCTGCCAGTGCCCCTGAGCCTGGACGCTCGCTGCGGGCGTTGAGGAAGGCCGCACGGATCTGCGTGTGCAGGTTATGAGCGGGTGCAGGTTACCAACCTGCACCTACGTAACCGCAGGTTGGCAACCGTCCACGTAACCGCAGGTTGGTAACCGTCCACGTAGCCGCAGGTTGGCAACCTGCGGAAAAAACCTGGTCCTCCTGCCGTTGGCGAGCCGTCTCGCCCCGGCCCTCAGCCGGATGTGGCTCGTGGGGGACGACCACCATTTTGGACGTCAGTTGGCCATCAGACTTTGCGCAGCCCCCCGCGCGATCGGCCACAAACTGGCAAAATCCCGAGAGAAACTGCGTTTCGGCCGCCCCGTCCGCAATTACCGGTTGGTTGGGCAGGACGGCTAAAATGTGGGCGACCAGGGGTTTTCCTGCCGACATCCCACGGTCGGGTCCACATGGGACTCCGGGTCTGTCCCGGTTCCCCGCGTGCCGACTCGCCGGGGGAACCAGATGGTGGAGGCCGTCCGCACGTGATTCCGAATCCCACAACCGAGGCGTCTTTCGCCCCCACGATCGTTGACCTCCTGCGGCAGCGGGCGGCCTACCGGCCGCATGACCGCGCCTTCACGTTCCTCGTCGACGGCGAGCACGAGGAACTCAACATCACCTACGCCCAGCTCGACCGGAAGGCCCGGGCAGTCGGGGCGTGGCTGATGGACAAGGGGATGGTGGGCAAGCGGGTCCTCCTGCTCTATCCCTCCGGCCTCGACTTCATCGCCGCCTTCATGGGCTGCCTCTACGGCGGTGCGATCGCGGTGCCGGCGTATCCGCCCCGTAAGAACCGCTCGGTGGAGCGGATCGAGGCGATTGCGGTCGACGCCGACGCCTCCGTGGCGCTCACCACCCGCGACGTGCTCGACCGCTTCGACAGCCTGCGTGCCGCCGCCCCGAGCCTCGAACACCTGATTTGGAAGGTCGACAGCGAACTCGAGCCGAGCTGGGCCGAACGCTGGGACCGCCCGGACATCGACGGCGACACCCTCGCCTTCCTGCAATACACCAGCGGCTCCACCGGTACGCCCAAGGGCGTGATGCTGTCGCACGAGAACCTGCTCCACAACTCGCTGCGGATCATGCAGGCGTTCGAGATCACGCGGAGCCAGTCGGGCGTGTTCTGGCTGCCGAGCTTCCACGACATGGGCCTGATCGGCGGCATCCTCGTGCCGCTCTACGGGGGCAAGTTCAACGTCCTAATGTCGCCGGTGGCGTTTCTTCAGAAACCGCTGCGGTGGCTGCAGGCGATCTCCCGCTATCGCGCCACGATCAGCGGCGGGCCCAACTTTGCCTACGAACTCTGCGTGCGGAAGACCACGCCCGAGCAGCGGGCCACGCTCGATCTCTCCAGCTGGTCGCTCGCCTTCAATGGTGCCGAGCCCGTGCGGGCCGAGACGATCGACGCCTTCTGCGAGGCCTTCGCGCCGAGCGGGTTCCGTCGCGAGGCTTTCTTTCCGTGCTACGGACTCGCCGAGAGCACGCTGATGGTCACGGGTGGGATGAAATTTGAGCAGCCCGTGATCCGTTCCTTCGACGCCACCTCGATCGAGACCGGCACCGCGCAGCAGCGGCCGGCGAAGGCGGCGGGCGCCCGAAGGCTCGTGGGCAGCGGCCGCGAACTCGATGGCCAAGATGTGCTGATCGTCGATCCCCACACCAGCGAGGCACTGCCCCCGGGCCGCGTCGGCGAGATCTGGGTGAGCGGGCCGAGCGTGGCCCAGGGCTACTGGAACCGATCCGACGAGTCGGCTGCCACGTTCGGCGCGATGATCGCCCAGCCCGACGACGACGATGACACGGGGGCCGTCGCCAAGTGGCGGCCCAACCCCGGCCCCTACCTCCGCACCGGCGACCTCGGCTTCTTCGACTCGGGCGAGTTGTTCGTCACCGGCCGGCTCAAGGACCTGATCATCATCCGCGGTCGGAATCACTACCCGCAGGATCTCGAGCACACCGTGGAGGAGGCGAGCGACCTCATCCGGGCGGGGTCTGTGGCCGCCTTCGCCGTCGACGTCGATGACCGCGAACGGGTGGTCGTCGTAGCGGAAATCGAGCGCGGCAAGAGAGATCCCCACGAGATCGCCGCTGCCTTCGAGGCGATTCGCAGCAAACTCGCCCGCGACCATGAAGTGGCCGCGGAGGGTATCGTGCTCGTGCGGCCCAACAGCGTTCCGAAAACGTCGAGCGGCAAGATCCAGCGGCACGCCTGCAAGCGGCAGTTTCTCGACGGCACCCTCGAGCTGGTCGAGCGGTTCGTCAGCTGGGAGCAGCCCGTCGTGCAGGCTCCCGCGGCCGCACCGGGCTCCGCAGCCGCCTCGGGCAGCGGTGCGCCCCGCCTCGCCCGCAACCGGCCCATCGGCGAGACCTCGCGGGCCCACCGCCCCGACCGCGAACTGCCGCAGGAGATCGTGCAGACGGTCTACGACCACGTCCGCCGCATCGCCAAGGAACGGGCCGGCAACCTCACGCTCGACACCAACATCGTCGAACTCGGGCTCGATTCGCTGGAACGGATGGAGATCGTCGCCAGCCTCGAGGAGGCCTACGGAGCCCGCTTCCCCGAGCAGGTGCTGCCGCAGATCGAAACCTGCCGCGAGGTGACCGAGGCGATCATCGACCACATGCCCGCGGCGGCCAAGACGCCCTCGGAGCAGACCGTCCGCCTCGACACCGAACTCGGTGCCGACGTCTGGGACATCGCCCAGTTCCCGGAAGTGCGGGCGCTCGAGCAGAACTTCGCAATGGTCCGCGATGCAGGCCTCGAGAATCCCTACTTCGGCGTCCACGAAGGACTCACCAACGACCGCACCACCATCGGCGGCCGCGAACTGGTCAGCTGGGCGACCTACAACTACCTCAGCATGTCGGGCGAGGCCGAGGTGGCGGCGGCGGCGAAGAACGCAGTCGATCGGTTTGGCACGAGCGTGTCGGCGAGTCGGCTGGTGTCGGGCGAGAAGACGATCCACCAGGAACTCGAACGGGAAATCGCCCGCTTCGTCGGCACCGAGGACGCGATCACCTTCGTGGGCGGCCACGCCACCAACGAGACGGTGATCGGTCACGTGGTCGGCCCCGGCGACCTCGTGCTCCACGACGCCTTCTCACACAACAGCCTCCTTCAGGGGGCGCTCCTCTCGGGAGCCCGCCGCCGGCCGTTCCCGCACAACGACTACGACGCCGCCGAGAAGCTCCTCTCCCAGATGCGGAGCCAATACCGCCGCGTGCTGGTGGTGATCGAGGGCATCTACAGCATGGACGGCGACTTCGCCGAACTGCCGAAGTTCATCGGCCTCGCGAAGCGGCACAAGGCACTGCTGATGGTAGACGAGGCCCACTCGATCGGCGTGATGGGCGTTCGCGGCCGCGGGATCGGCGAGCACTTCGGCGTGAATCCGGAAGACGTCGACATCTGGATGGGCACGCTCTCCAAGGCGCTCGGCAGCTGCGGCGGCTACATCGCTGGCACGAAGACGCTCGTCCGCTGGCTGAAATACACCTGCCCCGGCTTCGTCTATTCGGTGGGCCTGCCGCCGGCGGCGGCGGGCGCGGCGATCGGAGCCCTGCGGCTCCTGCAACGAGAGCCCCAGCGGGTGGAGCGGCTGCACGCCAACGCCCGGCTGTTCCTCCAACTCGCCAAAGAGGCCGGGCTCAACACCGGGCCGTCGGGCGGCTCAGCGATCATTCCGATCATTCTCGGCAACTCGATGAACGCGCTGCGGCTCTCCCGCAGCTTGTTCACGCGA
>QWPO01000202.1 GCA_003669255.1 Planctomycetota bacterium
GGTGAAAATCCCACTTCGCGGCGTCGCCGGTGAGGACGTCCGCTCCGGCCACGAGCACCACGACGTCGAGGGCCGGCAGCGCCGCGGTCACCTCCGCCGCCAGGCGGTCCGCGGCCCCTTCGACCGAGAGATCGGCGAGGAACGTTCCGGCATGCCGCGCGGGGCCGAGGGCAGCAGCCACCTCTGCGGCACCGGCGGACGAACGGCCATGCACGGCCACGCGGGCCCCGGCGGCAGCGAGTTCGAGGGCCACCGCGCGGCCGATGCCGCGGGTCGCGCCGGTCACGAGCGCCGTGCGGCCTGCGAGATCGACGTCCACGGCCGCGTCGCTCACAGCGCGGGCCCCCTGGCGGCCAGCGGCAGACGATAGCAGGCAGCCTCCTCGGCATTGCGGACGAGCAGCCGGTCGCCCGTGAGGCAGAGGTTGTTCCACGTCTGGCCATCGATCGCGGCAAACCGCCCCATGACGCGGTGCTTCTCCGGCGAGCAGGCCACGGCCACCACCTCGCCCGACTCGGCCTGCACGATCAGCAGGCCGCCCACCCGAAGCACTTGCCCCTGACCGTACCGCCCGCCCTTCCAACGCCGCGCGCCGTCCGCGAGGGAGACGCATTCAAGGATCCCATCGGAGAGGCCGTAGGCGTGGCCGTCGTGGATCGCCACGTTCGTGAACTTGGTCTTGAGCAGGCCAGGCTGCCGCCACATTGCTTCGAAGGTCGGCCGATCACCCGCCTTCAGCTCGAACGCGGCAGCCCCCGCCCCGTAGCCCTTGCTGACAAAAATCCTCCCGCCGTCGAACACGTGAGCCTGTGAGCAGGTGGCGTCGGAGTTGGAGTGGCCCGGCCAATCAAATCGCCAGAGTTCGGTGCCGTCGGCGGGGTCGTACCCGGCCACGCTCGACTCGTTGACCGTGAACACGATCTCGCGGCCACCAATCGAGGCTGTCTGCGGCGACACGTAGCTGATCTGCTCCGCGCCGCCCGTCCAGCGTCGCTCGCCCGTCGCACGGTTGTAGGCCACGAGCGACACCGCAGAACCATCCTGCCGCGGTCCGCCCCCCGGCACGATCACGAGCGACTCGGTGACCAGTGGCGATCCAGCCCGACCCCAGCTGACCGCCAGGCCGTGGGCGGCCGCGTCGATCCCGAGGTCATCGAGCACGTTCTTTTTCCAGAGCACGCGGCCGCTCGCGCCATCGATGGCGTGCAGCCAGCCGGTGGCACCCGTGGTGTAGACAGCGCCACCGGCGATGGTGGGCGTGGACCGCGGCCCGACACCCCCGAGCACCGTCTCGTGCCGGGCTGGCACCGACACGGTCCACTCCACGTCGCCCGTCGCCACTGACTGGCAGGAAACGATCTCATCGTCGCCCCGCTGCTCGAGCGTGACGGCGTGGTCGCCGCAGGTGGCGAAGCCGCCCCAGCCGGCGCCGATTGGCCGCCGCCAGAGCTGCTCCGGGGGCCGCGACTCCCAGGACGGGTCGAGGATCGGGCCCTCGAGCGACGCGGAACCCTGTGGCCCCAGAAACCGGGAGAAGTCGCCGAGAGTCGGGGTCCATGCCGCAGCGACCTCGACCTCGGCAGCCGGCTTCGCCGCCTGCGGCAGCAGCCGGTCGCGCGACGGCGCCCAGCGAAACGCCAACTGCGGCACCAGGTCGCCCGACACCCGCTCGACGCGAAACACGGCGCATGCCAGCCCCACCGCGGCGAGCAGGCCAAGCCCGACCGATCGTGTGAGCCACGCCGAATGACCGCTCTGGAAGAGAAACCAGCCGAGCACCGCCATCAGGGCCGAGAAGGCGAGGATCAGCGAGATGATGTTGCGAACCGCGGCATCGACGATGCTCCCGACCAACGGCTCGAGCAGCCCCATGCGGACCATCGCCATGGCGGCAGCCAGCGATGCGAGAGTCACGAACACCCGCACCGGGGGCACGAGCGGCCGAGGAGCGGCGGATTTCACGGGAGATTTCGGGGCAGGTCGACGGGGGGGCATGACACACTTTTACTGGAAGAACTGCGGAAACGCGACTACACTCCCGCCACCACGCTCACGCGGACGCACGGCTAAGGATTCCGAATGCCCACGACCAACGCCCCCGACCCGGCTCGGTCGTCCGCTGCCGGCTCGTCGGCCACCTCCAGCCCCGGACCCTCCACCGCCGCGGTGCACGCCGGAGAGGCCCGCCAGAAGCCCGGCTTCTCGCTCACCGATCCGATCTTCGCGTCGAGCACCTACACCTTCCCCGACACAAAGTCGATCATCGACTTCATCGAGGAGAAGCATCCCCGCGAGGAATACGGCCGCTACGGCAACCCCGGCGAGCGGGTCGTGGAAGACAAGCTTGCGGCCCTCGAAGGGGGCGAGCAGGCCGTGCTCTTCGCGAGCGGCATGGCGGCGCTCGTGGGCCTGCTGATGGCCCACTGCAGTGCCGGCGATGAGATCGTGTTCTTCGACGAGTGCTACCACCGCAGTCGCGAGTTCTGCCGCAAGCACCTCACGCGATTCGGCGTCGGCTTCCGCGAGGTGAAGACCTGCGACTACGCCGCGATGGAGGCGGCGATCACGCCCAAGACGAAGTTCCTCGTCAGCGAGTCGCCCACCAACCCGCATCTCAGCGTGGTGGACGTCGAACGGTTCGCCGACCTCGGCCGTCGCCGCCGCGTGCTCACGCTGATCGACGCCACGCTCTGCACGCCCTACAACCTCAAGCCGCTCGCGGCCGGGGTCGACTTCGTGCTCCACTCGGCAACGAAGTATCTCGGCGGCCACAACGACCTGCTCGCGGGCACCGTGATCGGCCGGACCGAACTGATGGAGCCGGTGCGAAACCTCCGCGGGATCATGGGGGGCGTCAACTCGCCCCACAACGCCTACCTGCTGGAGCGCGGGCTCAAGACACTGGCCCTGCGGATGGAGCGGCACAACGCCAACGGCCTCGCGGTGGCCCGGTTCCTGGAGAGCCATCCGCGGGTGGAGCGGGTGCTCTACCCGGGCCTCGAGAGCCATCCCTTCCACGACGTCGCCGCCCGCACGATGCGGGGCTGCGGCGGCCTCGTCACGTTCTTCATCAAAGACTCCGACTGGCGGCGGACGGCCGACGTGGTCGACGCGGTAAAGATCCCCCGCATCGGCCCGAGCCTTGGCGGTGTCGAGTCGCTCATCGAGCAACCGCTGGTGATGAGCTACTGGAACTACTCGCCGCAGGAGCGGCAGGCGTTCCGCATCCACGACAACATGATCCGCATGGCCTGCGGGATCGAGGACGCCGACGATCTGATCGCCGACCTCGCCCAGGCCCTCGACCGCACATAGCCGCCCGCCCGGCGGCGGGAGGCTTCTCATGCAGTTTCGCACCCGCGCCATCCACGTTGGCCAGGCACACGACCCCGCCACCGGCGCCGTCGTGCCACCGATCCACCTGGCGAGCACGTTCGTCCAGCCCGACGCCTCGATGACGGCGGCCTACGACTACGCCCGGACCGGCAGCCCCACTCGGCACTCCTTCGAGAAGACGCTCGCCGATCTCGACGGCGGCGTGCGGGCGTTGGCCTTCGCGTCGGGCATGGCGGCCACCCACTGCGCCACGCTCCTGCTCGCCCCCGGCGACGAGATCGTCACCGGCACCGATATCTACGGGGGCACCTGGCGGCTCTTCAACCGCGTGCTCGCCGAGCGGGGCATCGCGGTCAAGACGGTGAACACGGCCGACACCGCGGCCGTGGCCCGCGCGGTGGGCCCGCAGACGAAGCTCGTGTGGGTCGAGTCGCCCGGCAACCCACTGCTCACGATCACCGACGTCTCAGCCTGCGCCGAGATCGCCCACGCGGCCGGTGCGCTGCTGGCCTGCGACGCCACGCTCACCACGCCCGCGCTCTCACGGCCGCTGGAACTCGGCGCCGACATCGTGATGCACTCGGCCACGAAGTCGATCGGTGGTCACAGCGACCTGCTCGGCGGGGCGCTCGTGGTCCGCGACGCCGACCTCGGCACGCGGCTCCACTGGCTGCAAAACGCCACGGGCGCGGTGATGGGACCGCTCGAGGCCTTTCTCTGCTCCCGCGGCCTCAAGACGCTCGAACTCCGCGTGCTGGCGCAGTCGGCCACGGCCCTGCGGCTCGCCGAGTGGCTCGTTGCGCATCCCGCCGTGACGACGGTCCATTATCCCGGCCTCGCCGGCCACGCGGGCCATGCCCTGGCCATGCGGCAGATGTCGGCGGGGGGCACGATCGTCAGCTTCGAGGTGAACGGCGGCGTGGACGACGCCCGCCGCGTCGTCGAGTCCACGAAGCTCTTCCAACTCGCGGTCAGCCTCGGGGCGGTCGAGTCGCTGATCGAGATCCCGGCCGTGATGTCGCACGGCTCCTATGCCCCTGAAGCCCGCCGCGCCGTTGGGATCGCCGACGGACTCATCCGGCTTTCCGTGGGCCTCGAGGCTTTCGAGGACCTCCGCGACGACCTCGCCTCCGCATTGCCCCGAGCCTGAAGCGGCCCTGGCAATCTAGGCAAGAACTGCCGGTGGCGTGGACTTTTCTGAAAGTTCCACGGCTACCGATGACGATACCGATTCCGATCGAGAAGAGTCTGCCGGCCAGTGGACCGGCGGATCCAAGCATCGGAGGTCTGGTATGAACACGACTCGCATTCGCCTCGCACTCCCGCTCGCAGTCGCCTTGGTGGGCGTTGCTGCCACGGCATGCCCCGCGGCCGAGTCGCAGTTGAACTGGACTCCCCACCGCGATGTGACGTCGCCGGCTCAAACGCCCCTGACGCAGACCGCCCCAGCGGTGGTTCCCGAGGCCGCGGCAGCACCTGCTGTCGGTGCCCCCGCCGCAGTCATCCTCCCCGACGAGGTGCCGCGTCTGGCGGTCGCTCCGCGGCCCGAAGCCGCCCGTCCCTTGCCTCCGCGGCCGCGCCTCGCCGCCCCGTCGGGCGACAGGACCATCTCCAACCGGCTCGCGGCCCCGCTCCAGCAGGTGTTCAACACCGACGATGACACGAAGCTCTTCGGGATGTCGATGCGGACGCCGCAGGGCGATGGCAGCCGGCGGATCCTCGCCCCCGAGGGTCAGCAGGCGGTCGCGATGGAGCAGCGAGCCGAGTCGGTCGAACTCACCGCAGCCCGCGACGATCGTCTCGGCGGCGGATTGGCTCCGCGATACACCACCACCCCCGGCCCCCGCCCGCGCATCGACCGGATCGCGATGAACGCCGACGGGCTGCCGTCAGTGATGTCGCAGGCTCAGCGGGCCCCGATCGGCGGCCTCGACGATGCCCAGGTGCCAGGCCGTGCACCGTCGTCCCAAGCAGCTCCGACGACGTCGGCCCCCAAGTCCGGCGAATCGCTTCCTTCTCCGTCCAGCAACGCCCCGTCGGTCTCGGAGGAGATGCCGCTGAGCATGGATTCGTTCGAGCCGGGAATGGGCTCGGGCATGGGAATGGACGGCGGTGATCCATCGATGATGATGCCCGACGGCATGCCGATGGGCGACGACGGCTCGATGATGGGTGGCGGCGGTGGCGGCATGCTGATGGGCGAGTACCCGACCCAGCTGCACGTCGAATCGTTCTACGACGATCCCTATGCCTGCGAAGACGAGGATCCTCTCTGCCACCACAGCGGCCGGTTCTGCGCGTGGATGCGACGGTTCGGCAAGCCCTACTACGGCTGGCGGTGGTACCGCGACTTCACGGCGAGCGCCGGTGTCACGGCCTTCACCAACGACACCAACCTTGGCCTCCACGGCAACTTCGGAACCAACGAGTACCTCAACTGGGCCATGCCGTTCTGGAATGCGTTCGGAATCGGCTGGCAGGTCGGCTGGCGGGGCACGCAGACCAACTTCCAGCCGGAGACGATCACCGTCAACGACCAGACTTTCCGGAAGAACGCCCGCGACCAAAACTTCGTCACCACGGGCTTCTTCACGCGGGCCTTCGAGGGCCGCGGCCTGCAGGGCGGAGCCGTCTACGACTACCTCAGCGACAGCTGGCTCGACAACGCCGACATCGCGCAGGTGCGTGGTGAGATCAGCTACGTGTGGGGCTACCACGAGATCGGTTTCTGGGGCACCGCCAACGTCTACGACCAGAACGGTTCGCTCGGCCGCCGCGGCCGGGTCAAAGGCACGGCCGGCACCGTCGACCTCTACACGGCCTTCTACCGACTGCAGTTCGGCGATGCCAACGAGTGGAAGTTCTGGGGCGGTGCCACCGGCGACGGCGAGGGCATCATCGGCTCGCTGCTGCGGGCACCGCTATCGCGATCGCTCGCCATGGAAGGCACGTTCACCTACCTGATCCCCGGCCAGACCCGGTCGGTCGACGTCACCGGTTCGGGAATCACCTCCAACTTCTCGCCCGCCGCCTGGAACGTGGGCCTGAATCTCGTCTGGTACCCAGCCGGCCGCTCGCGGCGGGGACTGGCGAGCCCGTATCGACCGCTCTTCGAGGTGGCCGACAACGGCTCGATGATCCGGGAGTTCGACGTCTCGCGGCCGAAGCCGTGACCTGACGCCGATCCGACCAACCGGCCGGACCGCCCCGAAACATCGGGTGATCCGGCCGGCTTCACTGCGGAACCTGCCGCAAACCGGGGGATTCGTGTATCCTCCGCATGCTAGGGGCGTCGCCTGACGGCTGCCTGCCGTCGCCGCCCTGA
>QWPO01000076.1 GCA_003669255.1 Planctomycetota bacterium
CACCGCCTGAGGGCAGCTCCACACCAGGAAGAACAGCGACTCACGGACGAGCCGCTCGACGGGATGCCCCACCACGAAGCCGGCGCCCTTGGAGGCGGTGAGGGCGGCCTGCGCCGCCCGCACGACCAGCCCGTTGGCATCGGCCCGCAGGCGGTCACGAGCGGCCGGCTCGATGCCGTGGTGCGCCGCCGCCATCAGCGCCGCGGAAAGGCCCGCGATCTCGGCGGCGAAGTCTGCCGCGATCGCCGTCAGGTGGGGCCGTGTCACCGACTCCCGCGCCATCACCGCCGCCGAGGCCCGCGCCGCACCGAGGGCCAGCGCCGTCGTGGACAGCCCACCGGTGCGAACACCGCCGGCGGCCGGCGAGACGACCACATGCGCCGGCCGGACGCCGGCGAACCGCACCGCCGACGTGCGACTGCCGGTCAGCGCCAGCATCTCGAGCGGTGGATCAATCGTGAGCCCGGCCGCATCGGTCGGCACCACGAAAAAAGTCGGCGTGCCGTCGTCGGTCACCGCGCCGGTCACGATCGTGTCGCTCGAGTCGGCACCGGTCACCCATGGGCAGTGGCCGTCGAGTTGCCATGCCCCGTCGCCGTGAGGCTTGGTCGCCACGAGGGCCGCCGCGGCGAGGTGCTGGCGGCTGGTCGTCAACTGCGAGATGCCGACCGTGGTGAGCGTGTCGCCGCGGGCGAGCGGCGGGAGCAGTTCGGCCTGCACATCACGGGAGCCGCCGCCGATGAGCCGCACCGCCGCCGCCCATTGCGTGACCGCCAGGGCCGTCGTCAGGCACCCCTCGGCGATCCCGATGAGCGTGGCCGTGATCACCGGTTCTGGCAGCGCCGTGCCGCCGTGCTCCACGGGCACGAACCCACGCAGCACCCCGCCGGAAGCCAGCGCCGCAAAGCTGCCGCTGCGCCAGGGGCCCTCGACCGCGGTGCGATCCGCCAGGCGGGCAACGGTAGCCAGCGGCTCGTCGGAGCGATCGGGGGTCGGCGGGTCGCAGCGGGGCGAAAGCATGGCCTCAGTATGCCCGTCCTCGGCCACAGTCGCGTTGCGGCCATGGCTGGTTATACTTCGCTCACTTCTGGCGCGGTGTCCCACCTTCCCCCTCCCCTTTTGGAGCAGCACCCATGAGCCAGGCTGAAGAACTCTCGGCCCGCGGCGGAGCCGCGATCTCCACGAACGGAACGGTCCCCCCGGCTCCTCTGCGGCTCGACGAACTCTCGCCGCAAAACCTCTACGCCAAGTGCACGGCCCTGGCGCGGAACCTCTGGTGGAGCTGGCATCCCGAGGTCACCAACCTGTTTCGCGAGCTCGACCCGATCCGCTGGCGGCAGCTCGACCACAATCCGATCGCGCTGCTGGCCGAGTTCACCCCGGAGCGGCTCGAGGCCCGCGCCGCGGAACTGGTGCTCTACAGCCGGATCAACCAGGCCTACCGCCGGCTCAAGGAGTACCTCGCCAACGAGTCGAGTTGGAGTACCGTGCACGCGGGCGTGCTCGGCTCGAAGCCGGTCGTCTACTTTTCGGCGGAGTTCGGCATTCATGAGTCGGTCCCGATCTATTCGGGCGGCCTCGGCGTGCTCGCTGGCGACCACATCAAAAGCGCGAGCGGTCTCGGCATCCCGCTGCTCGCCGTCGGCCTCTTCTACGACCAGGGCTACTTCCGTCAGCAGCTCGACATCGACGGCTACCAGCACGAGGAATACCTGCAGTCTCGCGTCGAGGCCTTGCCGATCGAGCCGGCCCTCGGAGTGGATGGCGAGCCGATCACGGTGCAGATCGACACCCGCGGCGGGCCGCTGTTTGCGAAGGTCTGGAAGCTGGCGGTCGGGCGGGTGAGCCTCTACCTGCTCGACTCCGACGTCGAGGGCAACTCCCCCGAAGACCGCGAACTCACCAGCCGGCTGTACGGCGGCGACACCCGCACCCGGATTCGGCAGGAACTGATCCTCGGCATCGGCGGGGTGAAGGCGATCCGCGCGATGGGCATCGTGCCGGGCGTCTACCACCTCAACGAAGGCCACTCCGTGTTCGCCACGCTCGAGGCGGTCCGCGGTCGCATGGAGCGCGACGGCTATCCCTTCGACGACGCCGTTCGCCGCGTCGCCCGCCAGACGGTGTTCACCACGCATACCCCCGTGCCGGCCGGCCACGACCGGTTCGACGGCGGCCTCATGGAGGACCACCTCGGGCCCACCCGCGACGCCCTGGGAATCTCCCACGACCAGCTGATGGGCCTGGGCCGCGTGGAACCGCACAACCACGAGGAATCCTTCTGCATGACGGTGCTGGGGCTGAAGATGTCGCGGCGTGCCAACGCCGTCAGCGCCCTGCACGGCCACGTCAGCCGCCGCATGTGGGCGAATCTCTGGCCGTGGCGAATCGAGGAAGAAGTGCCCATCGGCCACATCACCAACGGCGTGCACGTGCCCTCGTGGCTGTCGTGGCAGATGCTCCAACTCTACGACCGCATCTTCCCGGCCAACTGGTTTCGCCGGATGGGCGAGCCCGACATCTGGCAGAAGATCTACGAATGCGACCCGGGCGAACTCTGGGAAACGCACTACGCCCTCAAAAACCTGCTGCTGCAGTTCGTCCGCCGCCGGCTGAGCCGTCAGTGCCGTCGTCGCGGCGAGTGCGACGAGGCCGTCGAAATGGCCCGCACGGTGCTCGACCCCAACATCCTCACCATCGGATTCGCCCGTCGGTTCGCGACCTACAAGCGGGCCGACCTGGTGCTGGCCGACCTCGATCGGCTGCACGACCTGGTGAGCGATCCCGATCGCCCGATCCAGGTGATCTACGCCGGCAAGGCGCATCCCGCCGATGAGCCCGGCAAGGCGCTGATCCGCAAGATCGCCAACCTGCGGAACGACCCCCGGTTCGCCAGCCGGGTGGTGTTCGTCGAAGACTACGACATCAACGTCGCTCGGCACCTCGTGCAGGGTGTCGACGTCTGGCTCAATAACCCGCGGCGGCCCCTCGAGGCCTCGGGGACCAGCGGCCAGAAGGTGGTGCTCAACGGCGGCCTCAACTGCTCGATTCTCGACGGCTGGTGGGCCGAGGCGTTCGACGGCCGCAATGGCTTCGCGATCGGCCGCGGCGAGACCCACTTCAACGATGAGATCACCGACCGCCGCGACGGCGAGGCGCTCTTCAAGGTCTTGGAGAACGAGGTCATCCCGCTGTTCTACGACCGCGACTCCGACGGCCTGCCCCGCGAGTGGATCAAGATGATGATGAACTCGATCAGTTCGCTCGCATGGCGATTTAGCGCCCACCGCATGGTGATGGACTACGCCCGCGCCTGCTACGTGCCGGCGGCGGGCGGGGTGTCGTGCGACATGACGAACCGGTAGCGGGTAGCTCCGGGCACCGGTTTGCACGCAGTGCCTCTGCTTGGCCGGCCTGGAGACAGGCGGGGGAGGCTCCCGGCTTGACAGGGGGCGGTTGCCGGCTCCATACTATTTTATTCTGGGGAGTTGGGTTCTTTCTCCCCGTTCAAATCACACGCGAGGGTGTCATGGGCGGATTCATGCGGCGGCAGGATCGAACGGGTTTGCGGGGATTCGCGGCGGATCGCCGTTGCTCACTCGGTTCCGTTGAGAGGCTCGAACCGCGGGGCATGCTCAGCGGCATCGGCATCGCGATTGTCCCTCCACCTCCCGCGGATGGGGTCGTCATCGCGCCGCCGACCACGGCCGTCGCGCCGATCCAGGTGTCCCTCCAGGTGTCGCTCCAGGTGAGGATGCCGTCCTCGGCACCGAACGGCCTGCCCGTGGCCGCCGTGATCAGTGCCGTGGACGCAGCCGGACGTCCCCTGTTTTCGGCGTCGGGTTCGGTGACGGTCACGTCGTCTGATGCCGCCGCCACGTTCCCCGCGACGGTTCAGCTTCGCAACGGTCGGGCGCTCGTGCCGGTCACCTTTCGCACCTCGGGCCCGCAGACGCTCACCGTCACTGATGCCCTCGTCGCCGATCGCACGGCGACGGCCTCCACGACGGTCGCGCCGCCGGTCGTCGCCACCAAACTGCTCGTGATGATGCCGCCGCAGGTTCGGGCCGGCATGCCGACCACCGTGACCGCACTGGCCGTCGATGCCGCCGGCCGTCCCGCGCCGACCTTCAGCGGCACGGCCACCGTGACCAGCAGCGACGCGGCAGCCTCGCTACCCATGGTCGAAGTGCTCTTTAAGAACGGTCGCGCGACGTTCCCGGTTTCGTTTGCCACGGTGGGCAAGCAGACGGTGACGGTGACCTCGCTGAGCGACTCGCAGGTGGCGGGAATCGGCAGCACGAATGTCGCCGCCCCACAGGCGCTGTCCTCTTTTCTGGTCATGGTGCCGCCGAGGATCGTCACCGGCACTCCCGTCAACGTCGCCATCATCGCGCTCGACGCCGCAAAGCGACCGATCAGCGGTTACACCGGCACGGCCACGCTCGCCTCGAGCGATGCCGCCGCCACGCTGCCGACGACCGTGACCTTTACCTCAGGCCGCGCGATCGCCCGCGTCACCTTCGCCTCGCCGGGCTCGCAGACGCTCACCGTGCGCGGTGGCGTGGCGGGTGACATCGTGGGTGCCGCGGCGGTGACCGTGGTCGCCGCTCCCGTGGTCACACGACTCGCGGTGATGCTGCCGAGGGCGGTGCCGGTCGGCATGCCGGTGTTGGTCACGATCGTGGCGCTCGACGATGCTGGCAGGCCGATAATGAATACCAACGGCTCGGTCACGCTCGCCTCGAGTGACTCCGCCGCGAAGTTCCCGGCCAGCGTCACGTTCGTCAACGGTCGGGCGACGCTCCGCGTGGTATTCGGCACGCTCGGTGCGCAGACGCTCACCGCCACGAGCGGCTCGATCTCTGGCACCAGCACGACGCAGGTCGGTGAGGTCACGATCCAGCGCAGAACCTGATTCGCCTCACAGGGAATCCTCGCACCCGCGAGTCACTCGTCGAGCGTCCGCTTGCCGCGGAGGAGATGGTGGTAGTGCTGGGCGAAGCGGTGGGCTTCGTCACGGACGTATTCGAGCAGGCGGAGCGAGTAGGAGTCGCGGGAAAGCCGCAGCGGTTCGCTCCGGCCCGGCAGGAAGATCTCCTCCTCCCGCTTGGCCAGCGAGATCACGCACGGGGCCTCAACGCCCAGGCTCTCCAGCGCGTCGAGGGCCGCGGCGAGCTGCCCCTTGCCGCCGTCGATCAGCAGGATGTCGGGGGGTGCCGAGCCCTCGCGGGCCAGCCGCGCGAACCGCCGCGAGACCACCTCGTGGATGCTCTTGAAGTCGTCGACACCTGCGACCGACTTGATCCGGTATCGCTTGTAGCCAGGCTTGAACGGCAGCCCGTCGATGAACTGCACGAGGCTCGCCACCGTCTCATTGCCCGCCAGGTGGGCGATGTCGACCCCTTCGATCACCCGCGGCGGCTTCGACAGCCCGAGCACCTTCTCCAGCCCCGCGAGCCCCTTCTTCGGATCGACGAGAAACACCTCCGGCTGCACATGCTCCTCGAGATCGCCCCGCTGGTCGAGCGTCTCCAGGAGCCGGATCTCGTCGCGGAGCCGGGCCGCCCGCTCGAACTCCAGCTTCGTGGACGACTCCAGCATCTCCTTCCGCATCTCGACGAGCAGCTGCTTCTTGCCGCCGTCGAGGAAGGTCCTCAGCCGATTGATGTCCTTGCGGTACTCCTCCCTGGAGATTCGCAGGTTGCAGGGAGCCGTGCACTGGCCGATCGAGGCCAGCAGGCAGGGGCGAAACCACCGCCACTGCTCGTCGTCGGCGTCGATGTCGAGCGTGCAGGTCCGGAACTTGAAGATCCGCTGCAGCACCACGATCGCCCCGCGGAGCGAGCCTGCGCTCGTGAACGGGCCGTAGAGCTTCACCCCCTTCTGCCGCGGTGTCCGCGTGAACTCCACCCGCGGAAAATCCTCGTGGGTCGTGATCTGCAGGTAGGGAAACGTCTTGTCGTCCTTGAGGTCGGAGTTGAACCGCGGCTGCACGTCCTTGACGAGCCGGCTCTCCATCAGCAGCGCGTCGACCTCGCTCTCGGCGTCGAGGTAGTCGATGTCGCGGATCTCACGGACGAGGTCGGCCGTGCGTCGGTCCTCGGCCGCCGCCTTGAGGAAGTAGCTGCCCGCCCGGGCTCGCAGGTTCTTCGCCTTGCCGACGTAGATCACCCGGCCGGCGGCATCCTTCATCAGGTACACGCCCGGCGTCTGCGGGAACGCCCGCGCCTTGTCCGCGGCCACTGACCGGCCGCGGGCCGCCGCAGCGTCGGTGTCGGCCGGCAGCGTCTCGGCGGCCGCATCGAGAGCGGCCGGAAGATCGTCCGGCCGCGGGCTATCGTCATCAGGAGCGTGCATTGCTCCCCGATTCTAGGGTGCATTCGACTTCCGTGTATCGCCGGCTCGGGGGCGGCAAAAGTCGCGTCGCCGGGCGAGGATACGCCCAAGGCTCCGGAAGCCCAACCGCGGCAGTGGTGGGGAGCCCCGGGCTCGGCGGGATTCATTGGTGAGCCGTCTCAGACGCCGACGATCGCCCGCAGATCTTTCTCGATCGCATCGAGCCGCGTCTGGAGCCGCGCCTTCGTGGCCGGCAGGTCGGCCGCAGGGCACGGAGCCTCGACGGCGAAGAGATAGAACTTGATC
>QWPO01000100.1 GCA_003669255.1 Planctomycetota bacterium
CGCCGCGTCGACGAGCTGCCGCAGGGTGACGTCCTGCGCCGCCAGTCGCGCGGGCGACGTGATGATCTGGTACTGCTTGAGGATTCCCCCCATCACGGTCACCTGGGCAACGCCTTCGAGGGCCAGCAGGCGGTTGCGGATGGTGAACTCGGCCAGGGTCCGCAGCGCGAGGCCCTGCTCACGAGCGTCGGCGGCGGTCGTCGGGGCCCGGGTGTCGCGGAGCCCCAGGAGCACGATCTCGCCCATGATCGACGAGACCGGAGCCATCACGGGATTGGCGTCGGTGGGAAGTTTCGCGCGGGCGAGCTGGAGCTTCTCGGCGACGATCTGCCGGTCGCGGAAGATGTCGGTGCCCCATTCGAACTCCACCCACACGATCGACAGGCCGATGCCCGATGCCGACCGCACCCGGCGGACGCCCGTGGCACCGTTGAGCAGGTATTCGATCTGCCGAGTGACGAGCGTCTCCACTTCCTCCGGGGCGAGCCCCGGCGCCTCGGTCATCACCGTGACCGTGGGCCGGTTGAGGTCAGGAAAGACGTCGATCGGCATCTGCTCGAGCGCCAGCCATCCGGCCACGGCCACGGCCAGCGCGGCGACGATGACCAGCAGCCGGTTGCGAAGCGAAAAAGCGATGATCGCGTCGAGCATGCGTCGGGCTCCTTCCGGTCAGCGGATCGAGGCGGAAGCGGTCTGCAGGTCGGCCACCCCCGCCACGGCCACGATCTCGCCTGCGGCGAGCCCGGCGGTGACCGTCACCAGCCGGTCGTCGCCGCGGCCCAGGACGACCGGCCGCCGCCGGAACGAGCCGTCGACGTCGCGGATGAAGAGGTAGGGCTGTACACCCTGCCGCACCACCGCGGCGACGGGAACCGCCAGGGCTGGTGCGGCGGTCCCGATTGGCAGGGACACCCGCGCGAGCATGTTGTGCTGGAGGACGCGGCTCGGCGGCACGTTGATCTCCACCCACACCGGCAGCGTGCGGTCGCGGGCGTCGATGACGTTGCCGCGGCGGGCGACGACGCCGGTGAAGACCTGACCGGGCAACGCCACGAACCGGACGCGGGCCACGTCGGCCGGGTCGTGCGAGTGGAGCCTGCCGACCTCGTTCTCCGTCAGATGACCCCGCACCCAGGCATGGCGTGAATCGTGGATCTCGGCCACCGCGTCGTTCGGCTGGATCACCTGCCCGACGACCGCGTCGAGCCGAACGACCGTGCCTGCCGCCGGCGCCCGGATCACGAGCGTGGGCAAGACTTCGCCCCGCGTCGCGACCCGGTCGACTTCCGCCGCCGAGAAGCCGACCCCCCGGAGCGTGCGGCTCAGCGCCTCGACTCGCTCGGCCAGGGAGAGCGCGGCCGTCTGGGCCTCCCAGACGCGTTTGCGCGGAACGCTCTGACTGGCGTCGAGTTCCTTGAGCCGCGTCAGGCTCTCGTCGGCGAGCCGCCGCTGCGCGGCGGCCTGGATCAGCTGCAGCTGGATGTCGAGCGCCGCGAGGCTCGACACCTCGGCGAGCACCTCTCCCTCGGCGACCTGCTGGCCGATCCGGCCGAGCATCCTCGTGATCCGGCCCTCGACCTGCGCGGCGGCTACGGTCCGGGCTCCCGGTGGCACGTCGACCATCCCGTCGAACTCGAGAACCTCGTCGACGGCGTGCAGGGCCGCGGGCTCGGTTCGCAGGCCCATGTTCGCCTCGGCCTCCGGGCTGAGTCGGAGAACGCCGCTCACGAAGAAGCCACCGAGCTCGTGGCTTCCCTTCGTGACGACACGGTCGCCAGGAAACACACTCCCGTCGCGCAGCGTCACCATCCCGGCGTCCATTCCGTCGACCACCACGTTCTGCTTGCGATACTCGTATCCCCGTTCGGTGGCCGCCTCCTCGAGCAGCACGAATTTCTCGATCCCGTTGGTGACCAGTGCCTCCGCGGGCACGGCGGCCAGTTCAACGCTTGTGCCCGACACGATCTGGGCCTGACCCGTCATCCCGGGGAGGAACCGCGCGGGCCGGTCGGCCGGATTGACCACGGCCGTCCAGGCGGTCCCGAGCTTCGTCTGCGGGTCGAGCATCATGCCGGTCGTGTGGATCGTTGATGTGAGCCGCTCGTTGGGCCACGCGGGCAGTGTCAGCTCGACCTGCTGCCCGACGGCAACGGCATTCACGTCCCGCTCGAGGATGCTGATCTCGGCCCAGACCTCCGTGAGGTCGACCACCTCGAAGAGGTGCTCGTTCGCCGGCACGACGTCTCCCACCGTGATGTCGACATGCATGATCGTGCCGGCGATCGGGCTGAGGATCTCTACAGTGCTCGTCAGAGGCCGGTCCGCATCCGCGAGCAGCGTTGCAACGACGTCCTCGGGCAAATCGATGCTGCGGAGCTTCGCCGCAGCGACGTCGACCGCCCCCTGCGTCTGCTCGAGCCGGGAGCGGGCCTCGGAGCGGTCGCGGATCGCCGCCGCCTGGGCCTCGGCCAGCGCCTGGATCCGCTCGAAGCTTCGCGCGGCGAGTTCGTGCTCGGCCCGGGCCGTCAGCAGCTCCAGTTGGATCGTCTCGAGCGACAGGCTCTCGAGCGTCGCGAGTCGCTGGCCGGCCGCGACCACGTCGCCGGCGCGGACGTGAATGACCGCCACTCGGCCGCCGATGCCAGTCGCGGCGAAGGCATGCCGATTCCTGGCGGGAATGAGCCGGGCGTAGGCCATGATCCGGGTGTCGATCGCGTGGCCCGTCACGTCGGCCGTCTCGATCATCAGGGCGCGATGGGCCGTGGGGCTGAGGGCGAGGCTGCCCCTCTCGGCATCCACGAGCACTCCCTTCGTCGGCAGCGGCTCGTGCCCCTCGTGGGCCCGCGCACATGGCTGACCCACGAGGCACGAGGCTGCTAGCAGCCCGACGGCGAGATACCTAACGCTTGACATAGGCCTCGGGATCCTTGATCTCGTCGGGCTTCTCCTTGGCCGTGCGAACGAACTCCTCCACGCAGGGTGGACAGCAGAACTCGTAGGTCTTGCCGCCGATCACCCACGCACACAGCGGGTTGGCCTTGGTCTCGGAGATCGGGCAGAGCCGGTCGCCAGGCTTCGGGTTCACGTCGTGCTTGGCCTGGAAGCCCTTGAACTTCTGCTGGGCAGTGAGCCGGCCATTGGCCGCGATGTCGGCCTCGGTGTACGTGCCGCCTGGCGTGAGGAACAGCGTCGTCGATTCGTTGTCGGCGAGGGCGGCGGGCATCGCCGCAGCGTGATCCGGAGGCGGCGCCGACGTGAAGCCGACGCGAAACCTCTCTTTCTCGATCCGCAGGTTGGGGATCGTGATGTCCACGGCCTTGCCGCGAAGAGACTCGGGAATCACGCCCTTGAACCGCGACGTTTTGTCGTCGGCGTCGCCTTCTTGCGGATCGGACTCGAATTGCAACGCCACCGTCTCGCTGCCGCCGGCCGGCTTCACGTAGGCGGTGAGCGTCTGCCGCTGCGTCTCCTGGATGCGGGTCTCGTCGGAGCCGAGCAGGTAGAGGCGGAGGATCCCGCCGGACTCGAACACCGGCTCGACGTGGTAGCTGTCGCGGCCGAGCGGAACGATCAGTCCGCCGTGGGCTCCCACGCCGTGCTCATGGTCGCCGTGCTGGCGGTCGTCGGGTTCCGCCGCCGTCACACCTGCCGAGGCGAGTGCTCCGGCGAGGGCGAGCAGGCGGAGGAGGTTGGTCACGGCGGCCGCGAGCAAAGGCAGTTGAAAGGAATCCATGGTGCAGTCCTGTGGTGAGAAAGGTTGCGAAATGAGTCGCTGTGGGGGCGGATTCGGCCGCGCGGGCTCGCCCAAGGGCAGAAAGAAAGCCGGATCGAGGTGGACCGCACCCGAGTGCGGTCGCGGCCTCGCTCAACAGCGGAGCATGCTCAGCGCGCGCAGAAGCGCCCTGCCGCCCAGTGTCGGGACCTCGCCGAGAGCCGGCCGCCGCACTCCTTCATCGGCTGACGGCACCGACTGCATCGCCGGCCCGCACGCGATTGGCCACGTGCCCTGCCAGTCAGACCACGATGGCAGATTGAGGTCACCACCGCCGACGCCGGCCACCGGAGCTGCCACGGTCCGCGACTTGCTGCGGCACGGGCAGGAACCGTCGTCGTGGCTCCCGGATTCCGTTGGGCAGGACGCCGGTGTCTCACAGCAACAGCAGCACTCGCCGCCCTTCGTCGCCGCGTGAGCCACCCGGGATTCGCTCGCCTTGAACGTGCAGCAGCACCACTGCGGCCCGAAGACCACGGCGATAACCGTGCTTAGCGCGATGATCCGACGGCTCAGTTCCATCCGGTTCCTCAACGTCCCTGAACTTTATCTCCGGTTTCGACCGGTGGCCAAGGCGAACTTGGGCAGCGAGTTGCCGACGGCTCAGGAACGCCGACCACGAGCAGGACACCGCAGCCTCAGGGGCGGCGGGTCACCAGATCCAGGCAGCGGAGCCAGAACTCGGAATACCTGTTCCAGAACACCAGGTTGCAGCCCCAATGGGGCGCCGGGTCGGAGGTGTAGCAGAGCACCGTGCCCAGGCCTTCCTGGGCCGCGACCACCAGCGGGTCGCCCGTCTCCTTGATCGTGAGCAGGGGTTCGCGACCCGGCTTCAGCCGCACCTGGTTGTAGCCGAGCAGCGGCGGGCAGTCGGAGAGGTCGAGACCCGTGAAGGCCTTCTTGCCCGCCGCGGTCGCCACCGGCTGATAGCCCTCGGTGCTCTCCACGAGATCCTCGTGCTCGAGGCACTCGACCGGCATCACGTCTCGAAGCAGCGTCCGCCCCCAGCCCCCCTTGCCCTGCTCGCCGGTGAACGAATACCAGCCCCCGAGCAGCATGAGTCCCTTCCCCTGCCGCACCGCGTCGATCGTGAGCCGCACGCGGTCGGGGAAGGTGAGCACGCCCTGGCCGAACTTCGCCCGATCGAAGAAACTCGGCGCGAGCTGGAAGAGTTTCCCCTCCACATCGCTGAAGATGATCACGTCGTGATCCGCGAGGATCTGCTCGTACGCGCCGGGGCCGAGTTTGTAGAACTCCCAGGACGGCACGCTCGTCACCTGGTGGACACCGGTCGACTCGAGCGCCTCCTTCAGCCACGTGCCGTAGTTGAAGACATCGAGCCCCTTCATCGCATTCTGGAAAGGGGATTCGGCGAACCACGGGCCGGTCAGCACGGCCCAGTCACCGACGTAATACACCTTCGCCATCTCTCACTCCCGCAGCCGCGGATTGAAAAACCGACCAGAGGTGGGGTAGCCTAGCACGCGGGATGGGGCGTCGTGATGCTCCTGGTGAACGGATGGCAACGCAGGCGACGAGCCGGGGGATGACCATGCGAACCTTGCAAGCGGCTTGGGTGGGTGCCGTGGTCGCGTCGGCGATGTCATGGGCCGCCCCCGCTTTGGCTCGTGAACGCGCGGCTGCACCGTCGAAGGACCGCACCGTCGTGGCCCGCTGTGACGGCGGCTTCCTCGAGACCCTCGGGGGACACGCCGTCCTGCACGTCGCCGGCACGCCCTACGAGATGGGCTTCCAGCACGGCCGTCTGCTCCGGGAGCACGTGCACGCCGTGGTCCGGTTCCTACTCGACGAGAAGGCCAAGGAGATGACGGCCGAGGTGGCCGGCATGGAACTGATGTCGCCGCAGGTCATCATCCAGGGCATCCAGGCGGTGCAGCAGCCCTTCCTCCCCGAATGGTACGACGAGGAACTCCGCGGGCTGGCCGACGGCTCGGGGGTGCCGCTGGCTGACATCCGCACGGTCAACTTCATCCCGGAGCTCTTCCACTGCTCCGGATTTGCAGTGTCGGGTGCGGCCACGGGCAACGAGCACACCTACCACGGCCGCGTCCTCGACTATGGCTGTGACTGGAAGCTCCAGGAGCACCCGGTCGTGATCGTGGCCAGGCCCGCCGGCAAGATCCCGTTCGTCAACGTCGGCTACGCCGGCTTCATCGGCAGCGTGACCGGCATGAATGCGGAGCGGATCAGCGCGGGGGAGATGGGGGGTGCGGGCCTCGGCAAGTGGCTCGGCGTGCCGATGGCGATCCTGATGCGGGAGGTGCTCCAGGGGGCCGACACGCTCGCCGAGGCGGTGGCGGTGTTTCGCGACAACCCGCGAACCTGCGAATACTACTACGTGCTCGCCGACGGCAAGACCGGCGAGGCGGTGGCCCTCGAGGCAGGCGCCGACGTGTTTCGGGCGGTGGAGATGGGGGCCGCGTGCGATCGGCTGCCGCATGCCGTCGAGGACGCGGTGCTACTCTCGGCGGACGATCGCTACGAGCTCCTCGTGAAGCGGACGCGGGCGGCCCACGGCAGGATCGACGCGGAGGCAGCGCTGGCCCTGATGGACCGGCCCGTGAGCATGACGTCGAACCTGCACAACGTGCTCTTCGAGACGTCGACCGGGCGGTTCTGGGTAGCGCATGCCTCTCCCGACGGCCAGCCTGCGGCCGAGCAGGCCTACCTGGGCTTCGACCTGCGGGAGTTGCTCGCGCACGAGCCCGGCCCGGACGCGAAGGAACTGCCGGGACCGGAACCGGCGGCCGTCGGCACGACGGTGGCCGCCGGCGTGGACTGAGCGACCGGCACGCGTGCCTCGAGAGGAGCGGCGGATGACGAGCGAAG
>QWPO01000010.1 GCA_003669255.1 Planctomycetota bacterium
GACGAGCCGATTCGTCCGTGGGCCGCAGGAGGGACGCCTGACGCTCGAACTCGTCGATGCGGCCCATGGGCTCAGGTTCGAACTGGATGCGACGCTGCCCGACGGCGACTGCGCCCTTGACCTCGACCTCACGATTCGGAACACGGGAACCGCCCCCACGTGCGTGATGGCGGCCATCCCGCATCTCACCGGCCTTGGTCTGGGCTCTGACCCCGCGGCCAACCTCGGAGTACGCCTTCGTGACGTGGGGCAGTCGCGGGCGCCGGCGTGGTCGCTGCAGGGCGGTGTCTACACCCGCGACTGGTCGATGCCGTGGAATGCGGTCTACGACCCGGCCACGAAGGGGACGCTCGGGATGATCGCCCTCGACGAGTCGATCCGAAACAAAATCCTGCGCCGCTGGCCGGGCGGAGGCATGGAAATCTTCTATTTCGACAAGGTTCGCCTGGCGCCAGGAGCGGCCGCCTCGTTTCCCACAAGCCAACTGCTGGTGACTAGCGGCGATTGGAAGGTGACCGCCAGGAGATACCGGGAGTGGTTCGCCGCGACATTTTCCCTCCGTCATCCCCCCGCGTGGTTCGCGGAGATCGGCTCCTACTCGGGAGCATGGATCCCGGGCCCGAAGGAAGTCGCGGCAGCGCAGGCAAATCAGGCCCGCCCCGTGCCGCAGGCCACAGCCACACCTGCCGGGCCGATCACGTCCTTCGCAGACCTGCCGCGGGCATACCTCGGGGGCCGGTTTGATCTCCAGGAATGGGCCCAGTACTGGCAGGGAGTTGTCACCACCGGTCACGTCGACGCCTTCGACCACTGCGACGGTATCTACGAGTTCCGCAGTGATCTGGGCGGTGCCGCGGCGATGCGGCGCGGTGTCGCCGGCGTCGAGCGGATCGGCCGCCACCTGGGGCTTTACATCGGCGCGAAGACCGTTCGCCTCGACAGCGACTTTTTCCGCGGCCGTGATCCCCGCGCCGCGATGGCGATGGAGACGCCCGACGCCACGCTGCGGCCGGACGCGAAGAGCATCTGGATGTGCCTGAGCGACGAGGCGTGGCAGGATCACCTCGCGCAGACCTGCGGACGGCTGCTCCGGGAATCGGGGGCACAGTACATCCGCCTCGATGAACTGGGGGAACTGTTCGAAACCTGCCACAACCCGGCCCATCATCACGCGTCGCCCTACGACCTGGTGCCGTGCAAGTTGGAGTTGCTACGAAAGGTCCGCGCGGCGATGGACGCGGTCGATCCCGACTCGATGCTGTTCACCGAAGGAGGCGTCGACGTCATGAACCTCCACGCCAATGGCAGTCTCGGGATCTGGAACGCGGGCGCCGACATCGCCCCGTTGCGGCTCGCCGTGCCCAGCTACCAGGGCCTGGCCTACCACTACGGCCAGGTCGACTCCGCGCTCCAGGGCTTCGCCCCCGCCGGCTCCAGCGCCTGCACGCGGCAGGGCTTCGTCACCGAGCACCACGAATCCATCTGGGGCGTCGGCCTGGAGCGAAAGCCCACGTGCTACCCGCCCCAGGCCGACGAGTGGACCTGGCCGCCGGCTGCCGACCTGCAGTGGGACCTGCTGCGGGTCACGTTCCAGGAGGCGATGCTGGCTTGCGATCCGACCGATGAGAATCCAACCGTGCCCGCGCTCGACGCGCGAGACCACGACGACTGGGCGGGGCGGCTGTGGCGGTCGCCGCGCTACTGGCTGTTGACCTGTGGCAATCGGGCGGCCGTCAAGCCGGCCCGGGCCCTCCGCGTGAGGCTGCCGGACCTCCCGACGGACGTCGCGCAGGCACTCGAGATCGACACCGAGACCCTCCAAACGAGGCCCGTCGTGATCGAGCGAACTGCCGATGGCACCTTTGTCGACACGGTCTTTGGGTTCTCGGCGGTGCTACTCCCGCGGCCCGACTGCCCGCCCCTCGTGCTGGCGGACCCCAGACCGCTCGTCTGTCGGGCGGGCCAAAGTCTGGAGGTCGGCCTCTCATCCTGGCCGATGCCGAATCACACACCTCCCCACGTAAGGATTGACGTGCCCGGCATAGAAGCTTCACCACGTCAGGCGGATCTGCCCGCCACGGCGGCGATCCAGACGACGAAAGGGACCGTGCCAGGGCACTACGTCCTGCGGGTCACGGGCGACTGCCTGCCGCTCAAACGCTGGCTGGAAGTCGTGCCGGCCTCGGTGCCGCAATCACAGTCGCCATGAGAACCCATGAGGCCCCATGCGGATCGCAGCGTCGTCCTTATTTTGTAACCGGTGTATGGTTATTCCATAAGCCCTGCTAACTATACTGACTGGTCGTTCACGCGGTGTCTTTCGAGTGGCAGCCCCATGCTCCAACACGGCTTGCCGGCACGAATCTTGACGCGCGGCCACCATGGCCTGGGCTTCAGGATGGGCGTCGGGATCGCGGTCGTCGCATGCTGCGGAGTTGGTAGGGCGGCCGGGGCCGACACGGCGACGACCGTGGAGAATCTCCACCAGCAGTTCTTCGAATCCCGTGTGAGGCCGCTCCTTGCCACGAAGTGCCAGGAGTGCCACGGCGACGGAATCGCCGAAGCGGGGCTGCGGCTCGACAGCCGCAAGGCGCTGATCCGAGGGGCTGACTCGGGGCCGGTGGTCGTGCCAGGTAAGGCCAACGAGAGCCGGCTCCTCGCGGTGGTCCGGCACGCTGACGACATCGCGATGCCTCCGGAGGGCAAGCTCTCCGACGACGAGATCTCCGTTCTCGAGAGCTGGATCTCGGCGGGGGCACCGTGGAGCGGTCCCGGTGGCGACGACGACACTTCCAGCCCGGCCGCCGGGCCAATCGACATGCAGCGGCGGCTCGAGGATGCGCTGCAAAACCACTGGGCGTTTCAGCCGCTCATGCGGCACGAACCCCCAGCCCCCGCGCCGCAGGCTCCCCCGGAGTGGGCTCACGCGCGGATCGACCGATTTATTCTCGCGGCGGCCACTGCCGCAGGCGTGCATCCTTCGCCGGAGGCGGCTCCGCGGGACCTCGTGCGGCGGGTGTGGTTCGACCTGACCGGCATGCCGCCGCCAGCCGCGGAGGTCGATGCGTTCGCGGCCCAGCCTACGGAGGAGTCGTACCAGGCGCTCGTCGACAGGTTATTGGCATCGCGGCACCACGCAGAGCACTGGGCCCGCAAATGGCTCGACGTGGCGCGGTATGCCGACACGATGGGGTACGCGTTCGACAGCCAGGACAAGCGCTACCCTTTTGCCTGGACGTATCGCGACTGGGTCGTCTCAGCGCTAGCGGCCGATCGGCCGTACGACCAGTTCATCACCCTGCAGATCGCTGCCGACCTCGTCGTACCGCCGGTGCCACCGTCGGATCTGGCTGCGCTCGGCTTCCTCACCGTCGGAAGGACGTTTCTCGGCAACACGAACGACATCATCGACGACCGCATCGACCTCGTGACCCGCGGGCTGATGGGGCTCACGGTGGCCTGCGCGCGGTGCCACGATCATAAGTACGAACCCGTCACGACGGCCGATTACTACGCGCTGCACGGCATCTTCGCCAGCTGCCAGATCCCAGAGGAACTGCCGGAGATCGGCCCGCCCCCTCCAGGTCCGGAGGCCGCGGCGTTCGCGGCCACCTATGCCGAACTCCGGCAGGCGGTGACCGACCATGAGGCCGCTGTTCGGGCGCGGGCGGTGCGGGAGGCCGTCGCCCACGCGGCCGCCTACTTTCTCGAGGTGGCGCGGCCCGCGGTCCGCGGTGCCGACAAGCGGCCGCCGCGACTGGCCGACGGCTATGAACTGCAGCAGCTGATCATCGACAAGCTCACCCGTCTCGTCGGCGGGCAGACCGAGCGGCACCCGATCCTCGGGCCATGGGTGGCCTCGGCGTCGGGATCCGATACCGAGGTGCCGTCGCGGCTCGCGCGGCTGCTTGACGCTGAAGCCGCCGGCCAGCCTGCCTCCAACCTGAATACCGTGATCCGCGACGAACTCGTCTCGGCCCGGCCCGGCTCGCTTGCCGAACTCGCCGAGGCATACGGTCGGATCGTGATGCGGATCGCGCCGGACTGGGCTGGCGGGCCTGCTGTCGCCGGCGACGAGTCGGACGACGTGCGGGCAGTACGCGAACTGCTGGGCGCTGCCGGTACGCCGTTCGTCGTGATGGAGACCGAGGCGATGCGCGTTGCCAACATGGCGGAGCAGACGGAGTTTCGCAGACGGCAGCTCAACATTACGAAGCATCAAGCCGAGGCGGCCGGGGGCCCGCCGCGGGCGATGGTGCTCGTCGATGGCCCGCAGCCGCAGGACAGTCCGATCCTCCTCCGCGGCAGTCCGGCGCGGCGCGGCGACGTTGTGAAGCGGCGGATGCCGATGCTGCTGGGGGGTGCGGAGGTGGGCGCCGGGTCGAGCGGCCGTCTCGATCTGGCCCGTGCGCTCGTGGCGCCCGGTAACCCTCTGACGGCGCGGATGATCGTGAACTGGGCGTGGACGCATCATCTCGGCGGCGGACTCGTGCCCGCGCCCGGTGACTTGGGACTGCGCGGGGAAGCCCCCGCTCACCGCGAGTTGCTCGACGACCTCGCCCGTCGGTTTAGCGAAGAAGGCGGCTGGAGCCTGCGTTGGCTGCATCGCGAGATCGTGACCAGCCGCACCTTCCGGCAGTCGTCGGCCGCCCGCGAGGATCTCGCTGACCGCGATCCCGACAACCGGCTCTTCGCCAGGGCGAATCGTCGCCGCCTCGACTGGGAGGCCTGGCGCGACTCCATGCTCGCCGCCGCCGACACGCTCGATCGCGTGCACCGCGGAGGCCCCGGCGTCGACCCGCTTGCAGTGGAGTCGATGTCGGTACGGTCGATCTACGGCCGCCTCGACCGCCAGGATGTACCGGGCCTGCTGCGGACGTTCGATGTCGCCAACCCCGACACGGCCGTGCACGTACGGGTGAGGACCACCGTGCCCCAGCAGTCACTCGCCGTGCTCAACTCTGAACTCGTCGTCAATGCCGCGCGGCGGCTGGCGGCGCGGGTGCAGGCGGAGGTGCCCGACCCGGCGCGGGACGATCTCCGCGTCGATTCCCTGTGGCGGGCGGCGCTGTCGCGGAGTCCGTCAGCCGAGGAGCGGGATGCAGCCCTCGCCTGGCTCGCGGCGGAGCCGCCGTCCGATACGAGCGGATTCGGACGGTATGAGCGACTCGCTCAGGCGGTGCTCGCGGTTGCCGAGTTTCAGTTCATCGATTGAAGTAGCTTCGGAAAGACAGTTCGCACCATGCCCCACGATTTGGCACCCAACCGATTGCTCTCCCGCCGCGACGCGCTCTTCCGCGGCGGCCTAGGGCTCGGCTGGCTCGGCGCGGCAAGCCTCCTCGACGCCGAACGGGCGGACGCAGCGGGGTCGGGCCTGTCCCTCGCGCCGCGGGCGCCGCATTTTCCAGCACGGGCGCGGGCGGTGATCCACATCTTCGCCAACGGCGGCCCGAGCCACATCGACACGTTCGATCCGAAGCCCGCGCTCGCCGCCTATGCGGGCCGGGAGATCCCCACAAACCTGCCGACGGAGCGGCGCACTGGCGCGGCCCTGCCGTCCCCTTTTCAGTTTTCGCGGCACGGCGAGAGCGGCCTGGAGGTGAGCGAGTTGTTTCCGTCGGTGGCCCGGCATGCCGATCGCCTGCTCGTCGTGCGATCGATGCATGCCGACGTGCCCAATCACGAACCCTCGCTCATGCTCATGAACTGCGGCGACGCGCGGCTCGTCCGGCCGTCCGCCGGCGCGTGGGTGACCTACGCGCTGGGCACTGAAAACCAGAACCTTCCGGGGTTCGTGGCGATGTGCCCGGGTGGCTTTCCGATCAAGGAGTCCGAGAACTGGCGAAGCGCCTTCCTGCCGGGCGCGTTCCAGGGCACGTATATCGACACGAAGAAGCGCGACGCGGCCGGCCTGGTGGAGAACGTTCGCCATCCGGCCCTCGACCGCGATGCGCAGCGGCGGCAGTTCGACCTCATCTCCCAACTCGATCGGCGTCATCTGGCGGCACGGCCTCACGACCCGGCACTCGAGGCCCGGCTTGCCTCGATGGAACTCGCGTGGCGGATGCAGTCAGAGGCGACCGACGCGTTCGACGTGTCCCGCGAGCCTGCTCACGTGCTCGCCCGCTACGGCGACGACGTGCAGGGGCGGCAGATGCTCATCGCGCGGCGGCTTGTCGAACGGGGCGTGCGCTACGTGCAGGTCTGGCACGGCGCCGGGCAGCCCTGGGACAGCCACGAGAAGATCGAGACAAACCACCGCCGATTGGCCGGCGAGTGTGATCGGGCGATCGGCGCGCTCCTCGACGACCTCGTCGGTCGCGGAATGCTCGACAGCACGCTCGTGCTCTGGGGGGGCGAGTTCGGCAGGACACCGACGGTCGAACTCCCCGCGCCGGGCACCGGGGTGAGCGAGCCCTCGGGCCGTGATCACAATCACCATGGGTTCACGGTCTGGATGGCCGGTGGCGGCGTCCGCGGCGGCACGGTGCACGGCGCGACCGACGAGTTTGGGTTCAAGGCGGTGGAAAAGCCGGTGCACGTGCACGACCTGCAGGCGACCATGCTGCATCTGCTCGGCCTCGACCACACGCGGCTCACCTACC
>QWPO01000203.1 GCA_003669255.1 Planctomycetota bacterium
CCGCCTTGAGGTCGCCGCCGACCCGCTCAAGGAACTCGCCGGTGGCAGGGCCCGTGTACGGCCCCGAGTTCACGGCCCGGCCATCGCCGGCGAAGAGTTCACCAGGCTTCGCGGCACCGTCCGGTGGCTCGACGACCGTGATCACATCGAGTCCGAAGGTCTTCGCGAACTCGAAATCGCGGTCGTCGTGGGCCGGCACCGCCATGATGGCGCCGGTGCCGTAGGTGGCGAGGACGTAGTCTGCCACCCAGACCGGCACGGGCCTCCCCGTGAGCGGGTGGATCACGTGCGAACCGGTAAACACGCCCGTCTTCTCGCGGGCCAGATCAGTGCGGTCGAGGTCGCTCTTGCGGGCGGCCGCCTCGCGATAGGCGGCGATCGCCTCCCGCTGCTCTGGGGCGGCGAGTACGTCGAGCAGCGGATGCTCCGGGGCCACGACCATGTAGGTCACGCCGTAGAGGGTGTCGGGGCGGGTCGTGTAGATCCGCAGGACGTCACCGCCCGGCTTTTCAGGGAAGCCCGACGCCGACCGTGCCTGCTTCCAGGCGTCGAAGCCGCCGCCGGCCGACGCGGTCGGGGGGATCAGGAAGTCGACTTCGGCGCCGGTGCTTCGCCCGATCCAATCGCACTGCAACTTTTTGATGCTGGCGGGCCAGTCGAGTCCCTCGAGTTCGCGCTCCAGACGGTCGGCGTAGGCGGTGATCCGTAGCATCCACTGCCGCAGCGGAATCCGCACCACGGGGTGCCCTCCCCGCTCGCTGACGCCGCCGATCACTTCCTCGTTGGCCAGCACCGTGCCGAGCGCCGGGCACCAGTTCACCGGGGCCTCCGACTGGTAGGCGAGGCGGTGGCTGTCGCGATACTTCGCGACCGCGGCCTCGCCGTGTGCGGCAACGTCGGCCGGGATCGGCAGTTCGGCGATCGGGCGGCCCTTCTGGACGGCCGGGTCGAACCAGCTGTCGAACAGGACGAGGAAGATCCACTGCGTCCAACGGACGTACTCGGGATCTGTCGTCGCCAGCACGCGGTCCCAGTCGTAGCTGAAGCCCAGCATCTTCAGCTGTCGGGTGAACGTCGCAATGTTCTTCTCGGTGCTCTCCCGCGGCGGCGTGCCGGTGCGGATCGCATGCTCCTCGGCGGGGAGGCCAAAGGCGTCGAAGCCCATCGGATGCATCACGCTCGTGCCCCGCATCCGTTCGAACCGCGACACGATGTCGGTGGCGGTGTAGCCCTCCGGGTGGCCGACATGCAGGCCGTCGCCGCTTGGGTACGGGAACATGTCGAGAACGTATCGCTTGCAGCCCGATGGCAGGCGGGGCGTGGCGAACGTGCCGTGCGCGTGCCACCATTCCTGCCACTTCGGCTCGATCCGCGACGGCTGATAACGGGGCATCCTGCGCTCGTGTCTCTGGGGAACGTCGGCTCGAGGGGTGGACGCCGACCGGCCTCGGCCGGATATCGACACTGGGCGGCATCTACGGGGTTTTTGGCTGGTCTCGCCGACGTGCCGCGATTCTAATGGCCACCGACTCCGGGGCAACGAACCCCGGCTATTCCCGATCCCCAGCCAACCGCGAGCGATCATGGCAGGCTCCGACGCGACCGTAGGCCCCCTCGTCCTTCAGCGACTGATGCTGCGGGCCTGCCGCAGCGCCGGCAGGCGAATGAAGGTGGCCGACTCTCTCGGCACCCGGATGACCGGCCACGAACTCCTGCTGGCCATGCTCGTCGTCAAGCGCGTGCTCGACCGCGCTTTGGCCGCCGACGAGAAACGGGTCGGCGTGATGCTGCCGCCGACGGTCGGGGGTGCGGTGGTCAACGCGGCGCTGGCCCTGTCGGGACGAGTGGCCGTCAACCTCAACTACACCTCGAGCCAGTCGATCCTCGACGTCTGCATCGAGCGAGCGGGCCTGCGGCACGTGATCTCAAGCCCTGCATTCCTGGCCCGCGTGAAACTCGATCTCGGTGCCAGGCTGCTCGATGCGGGGACACTCCGGAAGCAGGCGACTGGGTTCGACAAGGGAGTTGGCTTCGTGCAGGCCCGGCTCATGCCGCTTGGCATGCTCGAGTCGGCGTTTGGCCTCGAGCGGATTCGGCCGGACGATCCGCTCACGATCATTTTCACGTCTGGCTCCACAGGCGATCCCAAGGGCGTTGTGCTCTCCCAGGAAAATGTCGGCTCGAACGTGCGGGCGATCGACCACCTGCTCCACCTCTCGCCGAGCGATGTGGCGCTCGGTGTGTTGCCATTCTTCCACTCGTACGGCTACACCACGACCCTCTGGACGCCGCTGACGCTCGACCCCGCCGTCGTCTATCACACCGATCCGCGAGACGCCCAGGTGGTGGGCCGCCTGGCCCGCGAGCACCATGCCACGCTGCTGATGGCGACTCCGACGTTCCTCAGGATCTACGCCCGGCGGACACCCACGGAGGATTTTTCGTCGCTGGAGTGCGTGTTCGGAGCCGCCGAGAAGCTTCCCAAGGACGTCTGCGACGCCTTCGAGAAGAAGTTCGGCGTCCGGCCGAGTGAGGCCTACGGCGCGACCGAACTCTCGCCGCTCGTCGCCGCCAACGTGCCCGCATCACGTCATGTGCCGGGTCGGCCCAGCGACGCGCGCGAGGGCACGGTCGGCAAGCCGATCCTCGGCTGTCGGGCCCGGATCACGGACCGAGAGGTTGGCCATGAATTGCCGGCCGGCAAGGATGGCCTGCTCTGGGTGGCGGGCCCGAACGTCATGCAGGGATACCTCGACCGGCCCGACCTTACGGCTAAGGTGGTGAAGGACGGCTGGTACTGCACGGGCGACATCGCTCGGCTCGACACCGAGGGCTTCATCACCATCACCGGCCGCGAGAGCCGGTTCTCGAAGGTCGGGGGCGAGATGGTGCCGCACATCTCCGTCGAGGAGGCGATCAACGTCGAACTCGGTGCCGCGGACGGCGAGCTGTTCGCCGTGGTGACGGCGGTGCCCGACCGCGCGAAGGGAGAGCGGCTGGTGGTGTTCCACGTGCCGACAGCTCGCGACCCGAAGGACGTGGTGCGTCGCCTCCAGGAACGCGGCCTGCCCAACCTCTGGATTCCCGGTGCCGACGCCTTCGTCGAAATCCCCGAACTGCCGATGCTCGGGTCGGGCAAACTCGACCTCAAGCACCTCTCCGAAATGGCCCGGGACCGGTTCGCCGAGGCTCACGACGCGTGACAGCCGTGCCCGAGATTATCGTCACGCTCGGACCCTGCGACGACATGCGGGCGGAGGTCTACGTGCGACCGTTGGGCGACGCGCCACGCGGTTCACGGCTCGTCGGGTCTGTCACGGGGCCGCGTCGTGGCCGCGACATCACCCTTCCCGCGACATCGCGGCTCGCGCCGCTCTCCGATCCGGCCGCCGCCGGGCCCGCGTCGCGGTCGATCCTTACCGAGCCCGCGTTCTGGACGCCCGATCTTCCAAGCCTCTACCGGGTTGAGGCGTGGCTCGAGCCGCAGGGCCGTGAATCGTGGGCCGCCGACACCTGGATCGGCCTGCGACGACTCGGCGTCCGCGGCCGCTCGTTCTGGCTGGATGGGCGACGGTGGGTGCCACGGGTGGTGGTGGGGCCGCACGACCTCGCCGCGGCGAAGGATGCGGCGGTCGGCCTCGCGACCCAGTCGCCCACGGACGACCTGCTGGCGCGGGCGGATGAAATCGGCGTGGCGGTGGTGTCGCTCCTCGACGCCGGCGTGCTGACCGCTTCCCAGATCGCCGCGATCGCTTGTCACCCATCGGCCATGCTCGCAGTGATCACCAGCGATGCGGTGGGCGACCTCGCCGATCGATTCGCGGCGGTCCGCGGCGCGAAGGGAACGCTGCTACTCGGCATGGCCGTTGACGGTTCCCGTCCACCACCAGCCGTCGCCGAGGGGGCTGACTTCCTGGTCGTGACGCTGCCTGCCGCGGGATTGCCGCACGACGGTTGGCACAGCCTGCCAACGCGGCCGCTGGTTGCGTGGCGAACGGCCGAGCATGTGACGGAGGCTGGCGGACGCGAGGCGTGTGCCGCGCTGCAGCGTGATCTCGCCCTCTGGGGGCTGGCCAGCGGCGACACGCAGCCGTGGGACTGGGCCGGCTATCTCGTCGGATAGCGGGGCGGGCGGGGGTACACTGCGGACATGCCCGCCTACGATACCGACCGCTATTCGCGGCAGACCCGCTTCGCTCCGCTGGGGCCCGACGGCCAGCAGCGGCTTTCGGCCGCGCGCGTCGCGGTGTTGGGCTGCGGTGCCCTCGGCGGCGTGGTTGCGATGGCGCTTGCCCGCGCGGGGGTCGGGTTCCTGAGACTCATCGACCGGGACATACCGGAACGGTCAAACCTTCCACGTCAGGTGCTCTTCGAAGAGGCCGACGTGGACGCCGGCCTCCCCAAGGCTGTCGCCGCCGCGGAGTGCCTCGCCCGGATCAACTCCTCGATCGCGGTCGAGCCGGTGGTCGCCGATCTCACGGCCGCGAACGCAACGGATCTCCTCAGCGGCGTTGATGTGATCGTCGATGGCACTGACAACTTCGAGGCGAGGTTTCTCATCAATGAGGTGGCCTGCCGGCACGTCATCCCATGGGTGCACGGCGGGGCGCTCGGCGCCGAAGGACGCGTGCTCTCGATCATTCCGGGAAAGACCGCCTGCCTGCGGTGCCTGATACCCGAGCCTCCAGCACCGGGATCGCTTCCGACCTGCGAGACCGCCGGCATCATCGGGCCAGCGGCCCTCGTGGTGGGCGCGGTCGAGGCGGCGGAGGCGATGAAGCTGCTCGTTGGCTTCGATAGCTCGAACGGCCGGATGCTCGTCTGTGACCTCTGGCACAGCGTCTGGCGGACGGTCGATCTCTCACCCCTGGCGGCGACCGGCTGCCCGACCTGCCGGAGTGCCGACTATCCGTGGCTCGACGGCCGGCTCGGCGGGCGACCGACGCCTCTCTGCGGACGCGACGCGGTGCAGGTGCCGGCGGCGGGGGGCGGCGTTGATCTTCGCGTGTTGGCGGAGCGGCTCGCGAGCGTGGGGGCTGTCGTAGCCAACCGCTGGATCGTGCGGGCCGACGTCGAAGACGGCATCCAGCTCTCCGTCTTCGCCGACGGTCGGGCCATCGTGTCGGGCACCCGCGACGAGGCGAAGGCTCGCGGCATCGTGTCGCGGTATCTTGGCGCGTAGCTGTGGAGTCAGCGTTCCGTTTGGCGAGCCGCACCGCCCACTCGCACAACCCGGCTCAGGGACGGTACGAGTTGGCTCGCCACCGGCAGGATAGCCGACGCTCGCCATCCTCGCACCGATCCCTTCGCCTGTCTGGGTGGTGGGCATTGGGTTAGAGAAGGGCGTGGCTCTCAGGTCGTCGCCCCCGTCGCAGCTTCCATGATCTTCTGCTCGGTGGCGGCGGCGCGAGGGAACTCGGCGGTGAGGCGTCCCTCGGAGAGCACGATGATGCGGTCGGCGAGGGCAAGCAGCTCGGGCAGTTCGCTCGACGTGAGGATGACCGCGAGACCTTCACGGCAGAGCCGGTCGATGAGGGTGTAGAGTTCGGCCTTGGCCCCCACGTCGATGCCGCGCGTAGGATCATCGAGCAGCAGGACGCGTGGCTTCACCAGCAGCCAGCGGCCAATGATGCACTTCTGCTGATTGCCGCCCGAGAGGCCCGTGATCGCCGCGTGCGGTCCCGGTGTTTTCACGCCCGTCTCGCGGAGCGGACCCGCGACGAGCGACTCTTCGCGACTTCGGGAGAGCAGGCCGCCCCGTACCGCCTCATTCAGGCTGCAGAGGCTCACGTTGGCGGCGACGTCGAGGTCGGGAAACAGGCCGAGCCGCTTACGGTCTTCCGTCACCATCGCGATGCCGGCGGCGCACGCGTCGGCGGGATGGCTGAACCGCACACTGCGGCCGTCGAGGAGAATCTCACCCGTCCAGGTCGGCTCCGCGGCCCCGAAGATCGTCTCGAGCAGTTCGGTACGGCCCGCCCCCATCAAGCCAGCGACGCCGAGGATTTCGCCGGCCCGAAGCTCAAGCGATACGTCCTTCAGGCGGTAGCCGCGGGGATGGTCTGGCCAGGGAAGCGTGAGGCTGCGAATCGCGAGCACCTCCGCGCCGGGCGATCGCGATCCGTGGAAGTCGTGTGCGGCGATGTCGCGGCCGACCATCCAGCTGGTGATCTCACGAGGGGTGGTGGCAGTGCGGTCGACCGTGGTCACGACCCGGCCGTCTCGCAGCACGGTGATCCTGTCGGCGAGGCGAAACACCTCGTCCATCTTGTGCGAGATGTAGAGGATTGTGACGCCGCGGGCGCGGAGGCGGGCGATCACCCGGTCGAGCCTGGCGACCTCGGCATCAGTGAGGGCGCTGGTTGGCTCGTCCATGATGAGGACGTCACTGGCGAGCGACACCGCCTTGGCGATCTCGAGAAGCTGCTGATCGCCGACTCGCAGGCTGCCGGCGGGCGTGCGGGGATCGACCGGGCATTCGAGCTCGGCGAGGAGTTCCGCTGACTCCCGCTCCATGGTGGTATCGTCGAGCAGCCCCATGGCCGTCCGCCGCTCGCGGCCAAGGAAAATGTTGGC
>QWPO01000124.1 GCA_003669255.1 Planctomycetota bacterium
CGACGCGAACGTCCGGCGAGCGGCATGGGCAGCCCCGAGCCGGGTTGGGCGAATCGGCTAGAATCTCCACGACAAACCACGTGCTCCCCCAGCCTAAGGTCCTCCCGCATGCATCTCCCCGCCTGGCGCTTCGGCAAACCCTACGAGTCACTCGAGCGAGACACGCTCGTCCACTTCCTCACCGGCGAGCCCGTCGCTGAGGTCAGCCAGGTTGGCGTCGCCATCGTGGGCCGCGACCTGCAGAAGGCGGCGCAGGCCCGCAGGGCCCTGCTCGCGATCGATCCGGAAGAGATCGTCGAGCGGTTGCAGACAGCCGGCAACCTCTACGCCAATGGAACGGTCACCGCCGGCGACACGAAGCAGTCGCCCGACGACTTCGTAAAGCAGCAGTCGGCGACGACAGGGCTGCCCGAGAGCCTCTGCCGGGCCAACATGCAGAAGAACATGTTCGTGCTCTCGAACATGGATCGCATCCTCGACGCCCTCTCCCGCGGCCTCGATACGAAGGTGCTCTGGAGCGGCTACGGCACCGAGCACCGCGGCGTGACGGTGAGCTACCAGGCCCAGTCGCCCGTGCTCGGCCTCGTGCTCCCGTCCAACTCGCCTGGCGTGCATACGCTCTGGCTGCCGGTGATCGCGCTGGGCGTGGGGCTCGTGATGAAGCCGGGTAGTCAGGAGCCCTGGACGCCCTATCGCATGGCCGCCGCGATGGTCGAAGCCGGCATCCCCGCCGAGGCGATCGGGCTCTATCCAGGGGCCACTGATGTCGGCGCCGGCGTCCTTGCCGGGTGCCGACGCAGCATGATCTTCGGCAGTGCCAAGACGGTCGAACAGTACCGCGGCAACCCCGGCGTGCAGGTTCACGGGCCCGGGTTCTCCAAGATCATCCTCGGCGACGACTGCGTGGACGACTGGGCGGCCCATCTCGACATGATGTGCGAGAGCGTGGCGATCAACAGCGGCCGCGGCTGCATCAATGCCTCGGCGATCTACGCCAGCCGGCACACGAAGGAGATCGCCGCGGCCCTCGCGGAGCGGCTCGGGCCGATCGAGGTGAAGCTGCCGGACGATCCCGACGCGAAGCTCGCCGCGTTCACGATTCCCGGCGCCGCGAAGGCGATCTGGGGCCAGATCGAGGGCGGCCTGAAGGCTCCCGGGGTCACCCACGCCACCGGCAGGTACGGCGACCGGTTCGTGGAAGGCGAACGCTGCGGCTGGCTGCGGCCCACGGTCGTGCACTGCGCGACGCCGGAGCCGGAGATCGCGAAGGCCGAGTACATGTTTCCGTTCGTAAGCGTGGTCGAGTGCCCGCAGGAGCGGATGCTCGATGCGATCGGGCCCACGCTTGTCTGCTCGGCGATCACCAGCGACGCGACCTTCCGCACCCAACTCGTGGAGTGCACGCACATCGATCGGCTCAACTTCGGTGCCATCCCGACCACGAAGCTCGACTGGCTGCAGCCGCACGAGGGCAACATCATCGACTTCCTCTATCGGTCGCGGGCCCTGCAGATGCCGGCGGCGGCGGGGTGAGCTTCCGCGTGTCTTCCCCCGACCCCCTGACGTTCAGCTTCACGGCGGCCACGCGGCTCGTCGTCGGCCCGGGCTCGCTCCGCCAACTCGGCGACATCGCCCGTGACCTCGGCGCGACGCGGGCGCTGGTAACGAGCGACCGTGGCATCATCGAGTGCGGCCACACCGCCGCCGGAATCGACTCGCTCCGTGAGGCGGGCCTCGCCACGGAGGTCTTTTCGGCGTTCACCGAGAATCCGTCGGCGGCGGAGGTCGAGGCGGGCACGGCGGTGGCGCGGGCATTCCAACCCGACCTGCTCGTTGGCCTCGGCGGCGGCAGTTCGATGGACTGCGCGAAGGGGATCAACTTCCTCTACTCCTGCGGTGGCCGGATGCGCGACTACAGGGGCCGCGGCACGGCGACCGGCCCCATGCTGCCCTCGATCGCCGTGCCGACGACCGCCGGCACCGGCAGCGAAACGCAGTCGTTCGCGCTGATCACCGACGATGAAACCGGCATGAAGATGGCCTGTGGCGACCCGCGTGCTGCCTTTCGCCTCGCAATTCTCGATGTGAACCTCACGCTCACCCAGCCGCTCTCGCTCGCGGCCCTCACCGGCGTCGATGCCCTCGCCCACGCCGTCGAAAGCCACGTGAGCACGGCAGCCACACCGGCCTCACGCACGTTCTCACGCGAGGCCTGGCGGTTGCTCGCCGCCAACCTGCCGCACGTGGTCAGTGGCGGCGGCAGCATCGACGCGCGATCAGCGGTGCAGTTTGGCGCGGCGTTGGCGGGCCTCGCCATCGAGAACGCGATGCTCGGCGCGGCCCATGCCCTCGCCAACCCGCTCACTGCGGTACACCACGTGGTCCACGGGCAGGCTGTGGGGGTGATGCTGCCGCACGTCGTGCGATTCAATGGAGCGGTCTGCGGATCAGCCTATGCCGACCTGCTCGCCGACGTCGGGATCTCGGCCACCGCTGCCGATGCCGGCGTCACGCTCGCCGATTGGCTGACCGGACTGCTCGCCGCGGCGCGGCTGAAAACCTCGCTCCACGGCTGCGGCATCGAGGCGGCCGACGTCCCCGCCCTCGCGGCCGCCGCAGCCACTCAGTGGACCGCGAGTTTCAACCCTCGGCCGGTCACCGCCGCTGATCTGGCGGCGATCTACGAGGCGGCACGATGACCGCCGTCGGCACCGCCCTGCTCGCTGTCACCCTCGCTGCCGTGGCCCTCGGGGGCGATCCCAACGTGGCCCCCGCCGACGCTTGGCCGATGGCCCGCGGCTGCCTCGGGGGAACCGGACGGTCGGCGGCCGAGTTTGCGTTGCCGCTCGTCGAGGCGTGGCATCGTGAGTTCGACGGCACGGCGTTCGGCGCCGTGCCAGTCATCGCCGATGGTGTGGTCTACCTCGGCGATCTCGACGGAACGTTTCGGGCCGTGTCGCTCGCAGACGGCACCGACCGCTGGTCGTTCACGGCCAAGGACGCGGGATTCACGTCGGCAGCGGCAATTGGCTCTGCTGGCGAAGCCCGGCTCGTCGTGGTCGGCGACGACGGCGGCCTCGTGCGGGCCTTCAACGCGGCCACCGGCGACGTCTGCTGGACGTACGAGACTGAGGGGGAAATCTCGGGCGGACCGACGATCCTCGAGACGAGCGAAGGCTCCCGCGTGCTCATCGGCTCGCAGGACGCGTCGCTCTCGTGCCTGGCGATTGCCGATGGGACGCTTCTCTGGAAGCACGCGATCGCCGACCAGATCCGGTGCTCGCCAACCGTCGCCCGAACGTCGGCGGGTGACCGGGTATTGCTCGCCGGCTGCGACGGCAAACTGCATGTGCTCGACGCCGCGACCGGCGCTGAGAAGGCCGCCGTGCCGATCGAGGGCCCGACTGGCACGACGCCGGCGGTGCTCGGCGACCGTGTGTTCTTCGGCACGGAAGGGGGCGTGTTCTTCGGGATCGACGTGGTGACGGGGATGGAAGCCTGGCGGGCGGCCGCGGCTGCGTCGGGCCAGTCGTATCGATCGAGCGCGGCGATCGCCGATGACCTCGCGATCGTCGGCTTCCGCGGCAAGGCGGTCGAGGCGTTTTCAGCGGCCGACGGCTCGCGGCCCTGGCGACGGCCGATGCGAGGCCGCGTCGAGGCTTCCCCTGCGGTGGTCGTGGCCACAGGTCCGAATGGGACGCCGGCCAGATCCGTCGCGATCGTTGCCGATGCCTCGGGCAGGATCGCGGCCCTCGACGCCGCCAGCGGCGATCCAGCATGGGAGTTCGACGCCGGCGGCGGGTTCAGTGCCGGCGCCGCGGTGGCCGCGGGCCGCGTCGTGCTCGCGTCTGACGACGGCATCCTCTGGTGCTTCCGGAGCGGCGACTGATGCCTTGGTTTCAGACCGAGCTGCGGCTCACCCCGCGACGCCAGGGCTTTCATCTGATCACGCCCGAGATCGAGGCCGCCCTCCGCGGCATGCCGGAGTTTCGCGTCGCCCTGCTCCACGTCTTCATCCAGCACACCTCGGCAAGCCTCTCGATCAACGAGAACGCCGACCCCGACGTGCCCCGCGACCTGGAGATGGCGTTTGATGCGATCGCCCCAGAGCACCTCCCTTACGCACACACGTGCGAAGGCCCGGACGACATGCCGGCCCACGTGAAGTGCTCGATGATCGGCAGTTCGCTGACGATCCCGATCGCCGACGGTCGGCTGCGGCTGGGCACCTGGCAGGGCATCTATCTCTGCGAGCACCGCGACCGCGGCGGTCCAAGAAGGCTCGTGATCACCGCCCACGGCGACGTGTAGCACTGGTTTCCAAAGTCTTCACCGCAGTCTAAAAACCTGAGTCGCATGACCACATCCGGAGGTGCAGGTTGGCAACCTGCACACCATTGAATGCCACTCATGCCTGAACAACAGCCCGCGTTCGATCCCGAGAGATTCCGCGAGGAGGGCCGCGCGGTCGTCGACTGGATCGCGGACTACTGGGCGTCGCTCCCATCGCGGCCGGTCTCGCCTGCCATGTCGCCGGGTGATGTGCGGTCGCACCTGCCGTTGCAACCGCCTGAAGCGGCCGAGCCGCTCGCCGATGTGCTCGCTGACCTTGACCGGATCATCGCGCCGGGGCTCCTGCACTGGCAGCATCCCGCCTTCTTCGGCTACTTCCCGGCCAGCGCCAGCGGGCCTTCGATCCTCGGCGAGCTGCTCTCTGCCGGAATGGGCGTGCAGGGTATGCTGTGGACCACGTCGCCCGCGTGCACGGAACTGGAGACCCACGTGCTCGACTGGCTCCGCGGCCTGCTCGGCCTACCCGAGCGGTTCGCGAGCAGCGGCACAGGCGGCGGCGTGCTCCAGGATTCCGCGTCGAGCGGCGTGCTCGTGGCCCTGGTCGCCGCCCGTGAGCGGGCAACGGCGCTCGTCACCAACCACGCGGGCCTCGCGCAGGACGAGCGGCCGCTCGTGGCCTACGCGAGTGTCGATGCCCATTCGAGCGTGGAGAAGGCGGCCGGGATTGTCGGCATCGGCCGAGACTGGCTGCGGAAGATTCCCCTCGATGCCACCGGGCGGATGGACGTCGACGCGCTCGCCTCCGAGATGGATGCCGACGCCGCCACAGGACGGCGACCTTTCTTCGTCGCCGCGACGGTGGGCACGACGGCCTCGGGTGCCATCGACCCCGTGGCAAAGATTGCGGCGGTCGCCGCGCGGCATGCCGCGTGGCTGCATGTCGATGCCGCGTGGGCGGGTGCGGCGGCGATCTGCCCCGAGTTTCGCGAACCGCTCGTGGCGGGTGCCGAATCAGCCGACAGCTGGGGCTTCAATCCACACAAGTGGCTGCTCGTCAACTTCGACTGCCACGCGCTCTGGGTGGCCGACCGGGCGGCCCTGGTCGCGGCCCTCTCCATGAAGCCCGACTACCTCCGAAACCGGGCAAGCGACACTGGCGCCGTGATCGACTATTGCGACTGGCAGGTCCCCCTCGGTCGCCGGTTCCGCGGCCTCAAGCTCTGGATGACGTTGCGGATGCTCGGCGCCGAGGCCCTCCGCAATCACATCCGCAAGCACGTCGCCTGGGCGGGTGAGTTCGCGAGTCTCGTGGCGGCCGATCCTCGGTTCGATCTCCTGCTTCCGCCAAACCTGTCGCTCGTCTGCTTTGCGCTCCAGGCCGGCGATGACGCCACGCAGTCCCTGCTCGACCGCGTCAACGCCACGGGACAGACGTTCCTGACGCATGCCCGCGTCGGCGGCCGTCTGGCCATCCGCCTCGCAATCGGCGGGGCGACAACGACCCGCGATGACGTGCTGGCAACGTGGCGGCGCGTCGCGGATCTTGCGGATTGAAACGGGATGACAGCAGGTGCAGGTTACCAACCTGCACCTACGTGCCGGCAGGCGAGGCATCTCCCCACGTAGCCGCAGGTTGGTAACCTGCGGTTCACCGGCGTCGGCCTTTCCCTCACCCTCCGGCGGCGCATCGGTCTATGATCACTGCATAAGGAGCCTTCCCATGCGCTACGTGTTGCCGCTCGCCGCTGTCACCCTCGCCCTCTCTTCAACCGCCATCGCGGAGGACGCCGTGCGCAAGCCGATGATGATCTCCGAGGCGAAACTACCCGAGGGCTTTCCAGGCCCCGGCCCCGTCGGCGAGGTGATCACGAAGACCTATCCCGCCCACCGCCTGGCCCGCGTCCGCTCCGGCGGCCCTGGCAACGACGGCTCGTTCATGAAGCTCTTCCGCCACATCGAACGCAACGAGATCGCCATGACGGCGCCCGTGGAGATGGAAATGGCCTTGGCCGACGGCAGCCGCGCGGCCCCGCGGACCGAGTCGATGGCCTTCCTCTACGGTTCCGCCACCACCGGCACGCCAGGCCCTGATCCCGCCGACCCGAACGTGGTCGTGGAGGACGTGCCCGAAGTCACCGTCATCTCGCTAGGCGTCCGCGGCTCCTACCGCGAGGAGCGGTTTGCCGAGTTCACCGCAAAACTCGAGGCCTGGCTCGACGCGAATCCCGAGTGGGTCGCCGCCGGACCACCGCGGACGCTGGCCTACAACAGC
>QWPO01000171.1 GCA_003669255.1 Planctomycetota bacterium
GCCGAGCCGCTGCGACTCACAGCCTGCGGCGGCATATTCGACGACGATCACGCGGGTGCTCAGCCGCTCCTGCAGCCTCCCCACGGCCAAGAGCAGGGCGAGGTCAACGAGTGGCACGAGCCTCCCGCGGTAGGTGAAGATCCCACGGATGTAGTTGGGCATGTGGGGGATCGGCCGCGCCGGCACGAGGGGCAAGACCTCGATCACCCGCCGCGATTCGATCGCGTACGTCTGCCCGGCGACGTTGAAGGTGAGGAGTTGCAAGGTTGGTGACGGTCAGATGGTGAATCGGGAGACCTCCTCCTTCAGATCACCGACGGCTTCGCGGAGGTGGACTGTGGCGCCGTTGAAGTCGTTGAGCGACGAGGCGGTGCGGGTGGCGCCCTCCGCGAGGCGGATCATCGCCTCGCGAATCTGCTCGGCACCCTGCGACTGCGCCCGCATGCCCTCGGTCACCTGACCGAACCGCCCGGAGATGCCCTGGACGGCGGTGATGATCTCAGCGAGCTTGGACGACACGTCGCCGATCTCCCGAACGCCGGTCCGTACCTGTTCGGCGAACTTATCCATCTCCATCACACCCGCCGACACGCTGTACTGCATTTCCTTGACCATCCGCTCGATGTCGAGCGACGCGACGGCGGTCTGGTCGGCGAGGCGGCGGATCTCGCGGGCCACCACCAGGAACCCGAGGCCGTACTCGCCCGCCTTCTCAGCCTCGATCGCGGCGTTGATGGAGAGCAGGTTGGTCTGGTCGGCCACTTTGGTGATCGTGGTCACGGCGAGATTGATGTTGGCAGCCCGCTCGCTGATCACGGCGAGTTTCGAGCCGAACGAGGAGGTGCTCTCGGCGAGTTGGCGCATGGTGCCGTCCATGCCCGCGAGGCTCACGCGGCCGTCAGTCGCCATCTTCCCGGTGTGCCCGGCCATGTCGTTGACCTCGGTCATGGTCCGCAGGAGTTCCTGGCTGGTGACCGAGATTTGCTTGACGGCCGCGACGGCCTGACTGGTCGAGGCACCGTAGTCGGTGATCACCTGCTGCTGCTCGCTGGCCGTCGCCTGGATCGCGGTCGCCGTGGAGATCAGGGCGACGGAGGAGTGCTGGATCCGCCCGATCAGGCCACGGAGGTCGTTGGTCATCGTCTGAATCGCGCCGAGCAGCGCGCCGGTCTCGTCATCGGCCGTGTCACCGACATTCGCCCGCAGGTCGCCTCCGGCCACCTGGTTGGCCATGGATACCGCGGTGCGGATAGGCGTCGAGATCGACCGAGCCACGGCGAGGGCCGCCGCGGTCACGCCAAGGATCGTCGCCAGAGATAGACCGATGACGGCGAGTCGCTGGAATCGCACCAGGCCATACGCCTCGTCGGCGTCCTGTTTCACCACCAGCCCCCAGCGGAAGCTCGGCACGTAGCACCAGGCGGCGGCCACGTCTTTGCCGCGGTAGTCGACTGCATCGCCGTAGCCGCGATCGCCAGCGGCCGCCTTCTGGGTCGCCGTGGCCTGCGCCGACGCCAGCGGAATCTTCATGCGAAACGCGGCGTTGGTCGCGTGCCGCAGCGGAGTGGTGATCATGACGGCGTTGCCCGACAGTTCCCCGGTCACGATTTCACCGGTGTCGCCCAGCCCGGTGAGATCGGACAGGATCTTCCAGATTCGCTGGGGGCCGATACCCAGCGCGAGCACGCCGGTGACCCGACCCTCGTCGAACACTGGGCAGGTGACAAACGCGAGCGGCTCGGCTGACTTGCCATAAGGCTGGAATCCGCAGAGATCCGACTGCAGCAGTGTGCGGGCGCGGTCGAAGCCGGTGGCGAGTTCCGATGACGCGAGGGAGCCGCTGGTCACGAACGAGCCGCAGGGGATCGAATCGGCGAGCGAGAAGAGCACGCGGCCTTCGAGGTCGATCAGCAGCAGGTCGGCGTAGTCGAACGCCTTCGACACATAGAGAAAATAGTCGCGGACGCTGCTCCCGGCCTGCCGGAGATCGCCGCCCGAAGCGGCGGTTGCCGTCAGGTCGCGGACGGCACTGGTAAACGTAGGACCGCGGGCGAACGCCGCGCCGTCGCGGACCCGCTCGGTGGCGTAGGCCTCGAGTTCATTGGCCTTCCCTGCGGCGATTTGCACGAGGTTGTCGCGGACCGCCTTCTGGAGCGCCGTGGCCGCAATCCGCGCCGTGATCGCGGTGAGGATGGCGCACGGGATCAGCGCGATCACCAGGAACCAGAACAACAGCCGTCCGGCGATCGATCGCCGCAGGGCACCGCTCCCTTCGCCCGCCGTCATGGTGTCGTCCCTCCGGCCGTTGGTCCGACAGGCTTGCCCCACTGGCCACCCCAGGACCGCTGCAGATCGCTGACGAAGGCCTCCCACTCGGGCCGTGAACGCGAGATTGGGAAGGGCACCGGACGGACGGCTGTGCGGCTCTGCCAGCGGATGTCGAACTGGCCATCGCTGCGGATCTGGCCGATGAAGACGGGCCGCCAGGTGTGCTGCGTTTCGGGGTCGATGGCGATGATCCCCTCAGGGGCGTTCATGCTCTGGTGCCGCATGGCGTTGCGGACCGGGCGGACGTCCGCCGTCTCCGCCTCCCGAACCGCCTGCGCCCAGAGCATCACGCTGTCGTACGCCGCCACCATCGTGTCGGAGGTCGTGCGGTCCACGCCGTAGCGGGCCTTGAAGGCCCGCACGAAGGCGAGGTTCTCGGGTCGGTCGATGCTCTGGAAGTAGTTCCAGGAGGCGTAGTTCCCGGTCATGTCGGCAGACTGCTGCCGCAACTCGTTCTCGCCCACGGCGAACGTCACGATCGGCGTCGTCTCGGGCGTCATGCCGGCAGCCCGCACGGCCCTGGCAAACGGGATCGCGGAATCTCCGACCACGGTGCTCAAGATCACATCGGGCTTGGCGGCTGCAATCTCCGCCACCAGTTCGTCCACGTCGGTGCTTCCGAAGTCGAGGTAGGCTTCGCCGACGAGTTCCGCGTCAAGCCCCTTGAGTTGGTCGGTGATGATCGCGTTGACGCAGTGCGGCCAGATGTAGTCGGACCCGGCCAGGAAGAACCGCCGGGCCCGAAGCGTGTCGTGGCACCACTGCACGGCCGGGGTGATCTGCTGGTTGGGTGCGGCTCCCGTGTAAATGATGTTTGGCGACTGCTCAAGCCCCTCGTAGGCCATCGGGTAGACGAGCAGGTGGTCATGCGCCTCGACGACGGGAAGCACGCTCTTCCTCGACGCACTGGTCCAGCAGCCGAAGATGACGTTCACGCGGTGTTCGCGGATCAGTTCCTCCGCCCGCTGGGCAAACGTGGGCCATTTCGACTCGCCGTCGGCAACCACCGCCTTGACCGGCCGGCCCAGCAGGCCCCCTTGGCGGTTGATCTCCTCGATGGCGAGCAACTCCGCGTCGATCATCGATCGCTCGCTGACGGCCATTGCCCCGGTCTGCGAGTGGAGCAGGCCGACGACGATCGGCCGGCGGTTCACCAGCAATCGGTCGAGGAGCAGCCAGCCGATCGCGGTAGCAACGATGGACGCGATGATCGCGAGCCAACGGGCGAGATGGCGGGGCGCTGTCGTGGAAACCATGGTGCGACGTGGCGGAAAGGGAGCCGGCGGAGTGCCGGGAAGCCTCCTGCAATCTTTGTCCATCTTTCCTGACCGGGCGACTCGCGGGCCAAAAAACCCTGTTTGTCCCGAGTTTCCGCCTCGTTTTCCCGACGCGTTTCGGCGATGCGACCGTTAGCACCCTCCCAGCCGGACGCCTCGTTCTGGTCGATTGCTGGCCCGTCCATCCCCGATGGGGTATAGAAACAGTGCCGCGCGGGCCGTCTGGCACCGCAGCCCACCCGCGGCCTGTTTGTTCGCCCTCCTCGGTCCGACGATCTCGGGAATACCGTCGCATGGAGCCGGTCACCAGCACGTCGCCCGAGCATGACGCCATCCAGCGGATCATCGGCGTGTCTCCGTGGGCCGAACAGGTCCGGCGGTCGATTGAACTGGTGGCGGTCCATCAGTCGAGCGTGCTGATCCTCGGGCCGAGCGGGACGGGCAAGGAGTTGATCGCGCGGGCGATCCATTCCTGCAGCATGCGTTCAAAGAGGCCCTTCATCCCGGTCGACTGCGCAGTGACGACGGGCACTCTGTTCGCGAGCCACATGTTCGGGCACGTGAAAGGCTCGTTTACCGGCGCCACGTCGTCCACCCTGGGCTGCTTTCGCGCGGCCGACTCGGGCACCATCTTTCTCGACGAAATCGGAGAGATGGAGTTGGAGCTTCAGGCGAAGCTGCTGCGGGTGTTGCAGCAACGGGTGGTCGTGCCGGTCGGCAGCCACGCGGAACTTCCGGTCGATGTGCGAGTGCTGGCGGCCACCAACCGTGACCTCGCGTCCGAGGTGCAGGCTGGTCGCTTCCGAGAAGATCTTTTCTATCGTCTGAACGTGGTGGCCATTCGCACGATCCCGCTCCGCGAGCGGATCGAGGACGTGCCGGTGCTCGCCACGCGTTACCTCGCCGAGCTTTCCGCGCGTCACGGGATGCCGATGTGCGCCCTATCGCCGGAATCCACCGAAATCCTCCAGCAGTATTCCTGGCCGGGCAACGTCCGCGAGCTCGAGAACGTGCTCGAGCGGGCGGTCATGTTCTCGTCGGGCGACCAGATCGACCCCGATGCCCTATCGGGGCTGATGGTGGGAGGCGCCCCAGGCGAGCCACCGGCGCTCGGCAGCACAGCCCAGATGGCGATGGCCGCCACCCGCGGGATCGTCTCGGCCACGCCGCTGCCGGGTGTCTACCGGGTCGAGCCCAAACTTCCCTCAGGGGCCGCCACCGCTCCGGGCCAAACGGCCGGTGCTGGCGATGCGGATGCCGCAGCGTCCGACGCGTGGCCGACGCTCGCGGATGTGGAGCGTATGCACCTCGAAAAGACACTCGCCGCCACCATGCAGAACAAGTCGCTGGCGGCCAAACTGCTGGGCATCGACCGTTCGGTGCTGCGCCGCAAACTGGAGCGGTACGGCCTCGAAGAAGCCGACGGCGCTCCGGGCTCGGCCGAGTGACGGTCAGCCGGCGCGGGCCCGGATGACGGCGGCCTCTTCCTCGGGCACCCGCAGTCGCAGGGTCGTCGACGGCGGCACACGGCGTTCCTGGGCGAAGCCACGGCTGCCACCCGCAAGGAACTGCCGCAGGTGTCGCACCGGCCCGCCGGCAAACTCCTGGTCGAGCACGTCGAGCACTTCTTTCCACGGCAAGCCGCGGCGATACACAACCCGGTAGGCCGCCTTTAGTTCGGCGATGTCTTCGGGCGTGTGCCCACTTCGCCGCAAGCCGACCACGTTGAGTCCGACGATGCAGCCCGTCTGCCCGTCGACGAGCATGTACGGAGGCACATCCTGCACGATGCGGGCATGGCCGCCGACCATGGCGAGCCGTCCGACACGGCAGAACTGGTGCACGGCGACGGCCCCCGACACGAACGCCCGATCCTCGACGGTTACATGGCCGCCCAGCAGGGCGCCGTTGGCGAAGATGGAGTTGCTGCCGATGACGACATCGTGGCCGAGGTGCGATCCAGCCATCATGTAGTTGTGGTCGCCGACGAGCGTCACGGTATCCGGCTTGAGGGCGCGGTGGACCGTCACGTGCTCACGGAAGACGTTGTGGTCACCAATCTGCACGCAGCCGATCTGCTGCGGCCGCGCGACGTGCTGCGGCGCACCGCCGATCACGCAGTGCTCCGCGAACTCGTTGTGGCAGCCGGCTTTGACGCCCGCCTTGATCACGGCGCCGCTGGCGACGGTGCAAAAGTCGCCAAGTTCGACACCGTCTTCGACGGTGGCGAATGCCCCGATTTTCACGCCGACCCCAAGTCGTGCATCCGGGCTCACGACGGCCATCGGGTGGATGCTCACGGGGCGCCTTTCAATGCAGGATCGCGTAGGAAACCGTGGGTTTATCGGCTCGACGGCCAGCCGGATTCAATGCCAGTTTCGCGGCGGACGGACACCTTTCCCTGCTCGCCCGGCTGCCGAGGGCGGGTTTGCCAGCCCAGTCTCCCCAGGCTTCGCCATGGCCCTATACTCGCGGAATGGGGCCGCAGTGACGGCCCACAGGCTGCCTATCCCAAGGAAACAGTTCATGGAGACTCGTGACGACCGATACGCCGCTGCTGAGCGACAGAAGGACAGTGGCGATCTCGCGGGCGCAGTGTCCATGCTCGAGGCAGTGATCGCGACCGATCCAGATTTTGCTCTCGCCCACTCAGCGTTGGCTGCCTGGTGCACCCGACTCGAGCGGCACCAAGATGCCGTGCGGCACGCGAGGCGGGTGGTTGAACTGGAGCCAAAGGACCCGTTCAGCTACACGGCCCTGAGCGTCGCCTGCATGCGAGCAGGGATGATTCCCGAGGCCGAGGACGCGCTCGCGCGGTCGCGAATGCTTCAGGGCTGAGCACCGCGGCAGCCCCACGCCGTCCCCCCGTAGCACAGGTTTTCAACCTGTGTGCCTCTCCGGCTCGCATTGATCTCGGCGTCGGGAAAGCCGA
>QWPO01000078.1 GCA_003669255.1 Planctomycetota bacterium
CTCGAGTACCACCTCGGCGGCACGGCCACGCGCGAACGGAGCAAGATCGATGGGCCGATAGCCGAGACGAAATCCGGCGCCGTCGAGACCCAGTCCGGCAAGCACGACGTCACACAGGCCCTTGGCCCGGGAAAAATCTCCGCCGACCACGATGCCAGCCAGCAGCGGCTCCTCAACCGGGCCTCTCTCGGCGTCGTCACCGTCCCGACGGGCGAGGTAGGCGCGGGCGATCTCGAACAGGTCGGCGTCGTCCACGCCGACGGCGGCGTTGCCGGCGCGGGCTTCGAGCAGGCTCGGCAGGAGACTCCGCCGCAGCCGGTCGGCGCCGCGAACCAGCGGTGGTGCGATCACGAGCGGCGCCGCCTCGCCCCACGGACTCGGCATCGCGGCCATCTCCTCGGCAACCACGCTTCGCGTCATCGCCTCACAGAGCCCCGCGGCGACGAGCACCTCGGAGGCACGGCGGACGGTCCGCTCGCGGGCCGAGAGTTCAACGGGTCGCGCCGCGATCACGGCGTTCTCAGGCACATGGCCGTAGCCCTCGATCCTCGCGATTTCCTCCACGAGATCGATTTCCCGCCAGCAGTCGCGCCGCCACGTGGGGGCTCGCCAGCGGTGATCATGCGGCGCGGCACCGCGGGCCTCGATGAATCCGAGGGCCGTGAGGATCTGCCGCTGCCGGGCATCGGCGACGTCGACGCCGAGCACCTCGCCGACGCGATCCGCGGCCAGCCGGATTTCGGCGGGAGCGCAGGCCAGTTGCCCAGCCACCACAACGCCGCGTTCCAATAACCCGCCCGCCAGTTCGAGGATCAACGCGGCGGCCCGGCGGCTCGCCCAATCGACCATCGCGGGGTCGGGTCCGCGCTCGAAACGGTATGACGAAGCGCTCGCGAGCACGAGCCCGCGAGCGGCGGCCCGCACCGAGAGTGGCGCGAACTGGGCCGACTCAAGGAGCACGTCGACCGTGTCTGCGGCAATCTCGGTGTCGGCCCCGCCCATCACGCCGGCAAGCGCCACTGACCGCTCCGCGTCGGCGATCACGCACATCCGCTCGGAAAGCGTGTAGGTCTTGTGGTTGATGGCGACGAACGGCTCGCCCTCGACGGCCCGCCGCACCACGATCCGGCCACCCCGGATCTTCGCGAGGTCGAAGGCGTGCAGCGGCTGGCCGCTCTCCAGCATCACATAGTTGGTGACGTCCACCACGTTGTTCACGCTCGCCACGCCCACCGTGGCCAACCGATCAACGAGCCACTTCGGGCTGGGGCCGACCCTCACGCCGCGAATCACGCGTGCTGCGTAGCAGGGGCAGATCTCGGGTGAACGAATCTCGACGGCCACGCTCCTCGCCGCCTCGCCGACACCTTCGAGCGGCCGCGGGTCGGGCACGTGGAGCGGCCGGCCAAAGAGCACCGCCACCTCCCGAGCCACGCCGATATGGCCGAGGCAGTCTGGGCGGTTGCTCGTAACCTCGATCTCGACCGCCGTGTCGTCGCCCACCGCCGTCGTCGACTCGTGGTTGAGCCCCGACATGAGCAGTCGCTCGACCATGTCGTCGACCGAGCCCGGGGCCTGAACGTAATCCGCCAGCCAGTTCGTGGAGATGATCATGGCGTCAGAACTGCCTCAGGAACCTGACGTCGTTGCGGTAAAAGTCGCGGATGTCTTCCACGCCGTGGCGGCGTGCGGCAATCCGCTCCACCCCAAGCCCGAAGGCGAATCCAGTGACGGTGTCGGGGTCGTAGCCCACCGACTCGAGCACCGCGGGATCGACCATCCCGGCGCCGCCCATCTCGACCCAGCGGCCGCCCCATTCCATGTCGACCTCGACGCTTGGCTCGGTGAACGGAAAGAACGACGGCCGAAAGCGAACCTTGACGTCGCCGCCGAGGAAACTCGAGGCGAACATCCGCAGCACGCTCTTGAGGTGGGCCATCGTGGTGCCGGGTTCGACGAGCAGGCCCTCCACCTGATGGAACATCGGGTAGTGGGTGGCGTCGGCGGTGTCAGGGCGGTAGACGCGGCCGAGCGACACGATCCGCAGCGGCGGCTCACGATTCTCCATGACGCGAATCTGCACGGTGCTCGTCTGCGACCGGAGCAGCAGCGGATCGGCCCCGCGGGCGACTGCGAGATAGAAGTTGTCGAGCGGGTCGCGAGCCGGGTGCTCGCCCGGAATCGCCAAGGCCTCGAAGTTGTGCCACTGATCTTCGACCTCGGGCCCGTCCACGCTCTCGAAGCCCAACCGGCCCATGATCTCCTGAACGCGGCGGATCGTCTTGGTGATCGGATGGAGGTGACCGAGGCGGATGCGGTCCGCGGGAAGCGTGACGTCGATCGCCGCCACCGCGGGCCCGGAATCCCCAGCGGCCACTCGAACCTGCGCCGCCTCGAAGCAGGCTGTGATCGCGTTCTTCGTTTCGTTGAACTGCTTGCCGCCGGCCGGTTTGTCGGCTGGCGTGAGGCCACCGAGCGATTTTTGGATTGCCTTGAGGCGGCCACTCTTAGCGCCAAGGAACTCAATCCGGGCAGCCTCAACTGCCGCCACGTCACTGGCCGACGCGAGCGCTGCCTCTGCATCCTCGCGCAACCGCTCCAGTTCGGCGCGGAACGTGTCGAGCGGCACGGCTGTCACGGCTTCACGCGACCGCGGCCGGCTCCGGCAGGCTGAGGGCCTTCCGCACCTCGGCGGCAATGGCATCGAAACCAGTCGGGTCGAGCACGGCCATCTCGGCCAGCGTGCGACGATCGAGTTCGCAGCCGATCTTGACGAGGCCCGCGATCAACTGGCTATAGCGGAAGCCCCGCTCGCGGCAGGCGGCATTGAGCCGCACGATCCAGAGGCGGCGGAAGTCACGCTTCTTCCGCCGGCGGTCGCGCCGTGCGTACACACCGGCACGGATGATCGACTCCTTGGCGGTGCGGAGCAGGCGGCGACGACCGCCGACCGAGCCCTTCACTCGCTTGAAGAGACGCTTCTTGGCACGGAGACGCGGGACAACGCTCTTAGTACGCATGGCTCGAAACCTTGGACGGCTGGGGGCCTCTGGGGCCCGGATGAAGGAACCTTAAAATCTGGCGTCAATCGCCGCAATTGCAAGGGCGCTGGGAAATTTCGGCGGGTTTTCGTGAGCGGGGGTGCGGGCGAGGTCGGGCACGAGATCAAACGGTAGGGCGAGCCGCAGGCGGTGACATGCTCGCAGCCGGCGGCATTTGGTGGCGGTTGGTCCCCACGCCTCACGGCTTGTACGGACAGTGGGTAGCCGCCCGTGCAAGCCGAAGGCGGTAAGGCCTCGGGCGCGGTCGAGAGGATACCGGGTCTGTTTTGGCCGCGTCCCACGCCTCACGGCGTTGGGCTTGTACGCGAGGATCACGCGGAGCCCGCAAGAAGCGCCAACCCGCTGCCCGCCCGGACGGCGGGCCCCCAGGCTCAGCCTGCACCGGCCACGAGGGCGGTGCAGGCGTGAATTCAGTAGCTGTACTTGCCGAGGGCGTCGTGGATCCGGTGTACGTCCGACTCCGCCAACACGCCCGTGCCGCGAAGCTTCCGCTTCCGCTTCGCCGTCAGGCGGACCTGGAGATGGCTCGTGCCGGCGCGGCGATGCTTCACCTTGCCGGTGGCGGTGATCCGGAAACGCTTCTTGACGCCCTTGTGGGTCTTCTGCTTCGGCATGACAACTCTCCTCGTTCGGGAAACGTGTGCGGGAACTGGTGTGGTGGGGGTGGAATGCGGGGCGTGATTACCGTGATTACCGTGATTACTTGGGGGAGAGCGTGCAGACGAGCCGGCGGCCCATCTGCTGCGGCGGCGCCTCCACCTTACTGACGGGCTCAAGCTGCGCGACGATCTGCTTCATGACACGCTGGCCTTCGTCGATGTGGGCGAGTTCACGACCGCGGAAGACGACCGAGACAACCACCTTGTCCTTGTGGATGAGGAAGCCCTTCGCCTGATTGACCTTGAACTCGATGTCGTGCTCGCCCGTCTTGGGACGGAGGCGGATCTCCTTGATCTTCGCGTGGTGGACGTGGGTCTTGTGATGCTTCTTCTTCTGCTGGTACTTGAACTTGCCAAAGTCCATGATCCGGCAGACAGGCGGCTTCTCGTTGGGCGCCACCTCGACAAGATCGAGGCCGGCCTCACGTGCGAGGCTCATCGCCTCGTCGGTGGAGATGATCCCAAGTTGTCCGCCATCGGCCGAAATCACCCGGATCGGAGTGATCCGGATCTGCTCGTTGATGCGATGCTGCTTCTCGATGGCTCACGCCTCCGGCCGCGGATCGGATGATCGCCAACCGGAACGACGTCGTGCTACTCGCACACCGGGCCGGCGAATCTCCTGTCGAATATGGAGTGCGGACGCACCCCGACGCGGACGAAAGGGGCATTTCCGCACGAAAAGGAGTGTCGCCGTCAAACCGGGCAGCGTCAAGGCGTGCGAGATTCCTGCGGCAGCCGGGCCTGACGGCCAGAGGTCAGTCGGTCATCTTCGGCGGTTTCCGGCCCGGATTCCGCTTCGGCCGGGAGACGAATGCCGTCTACAAGCTCCCGATCGGAGGTCCCAAATCGTTTCTCCAGTGATTGCTCAAGCGTGGAAGAGACGACGAGTCGGTGCCCGGTTTCGTCGGTCAGCACTGTGTGAATCCAGCGGAACGGCAGGCCGTCGGCCCGACCGGTCGCCACGACCCGCACCAACCGGACACCATCGCTCCGCGTCGCCTCCGACGAGTGCTCGAACCTGCTGAACTGCCCGGCGAGCGACCGCTCAAGATCGCGTTCGACCTCGGCGATCGTGGGTGGCGACTGCGACGGCGCACGGGGCAGGGCGGTGATTGAACACTGCGCGACCAAGGCTCCGCGATCGACGAATCTCATCACGAGGCCATCCGGACCGTCCTCGATCGCCCGCCATCTCGCGTCGTGCACGAGTTCGTAGCGACCGGCCACATCACGATGCCAAACGAATCCCGGCTTACCGGCACCGCGGCGGCGGCTCTCGACACCGGACTGTTCCGCAGCGGCGACATCGGCGCCGTCCCGCTCCACCGTCGCGAGGGCGACCGTGAGCCGGGCCTCGATGTCGAAGCCGGGGGCGACGTGGCTGGCCTCGCGCCGCTCCTGGAGCGTCACGGCGAGGTTCGTGATTCCCATGCCCAGACGCACGCCACCTTCGGCATCGCTGGCGGCGGTGGCGCACGTGCCTTCGACGACGACGTGCGTCGGCACCCCGTCGGCGGCTCCGTCGATGATTCCCGAAAGCTTCACCGTCGCGCGGCCATCAACGACCTCGATGAGCTTCGCATCGAGACCACCGGATTCCACGGTGTCGATCGCGAGCAGCCCAGCGGCCGCGTCGGCCGCCACCGTCCATGAGTCACCGATCGCCACCGGCTTAGCCGGCAGAAGCTGGTCGAGCAGCAGCGGATCAAATGGTGTTTCCAGGAGATCGAGTTCCTCGCGGGTGAGGAATCCCGTCTCCAAGGATGGCATCGGGGTTGCGCCTTCCAGTGAGACCCGCAGCTCGCGGACATCATTCGGAAGCCGCGCTGCCCGAACGGCATCATCGACCCGCACGTCGGCGGCCGCGTCGCGATATCGCCGCGTCACGTTCCGGCTCGGCTCGCCGGTGCCGGTCTGGACGAAGTCGAACCGGGCGTCCACCGCGATTGGCCGTCGCACCGGGGGCACGTCCCGGCCCGCCGGCGCGAAGATCTCACCGGTGACGTCGAGTTTGATTCGAACGCGGTGGGACTGAACTGATGCGTCCGAGACGGTTGCATCCGAGGGTTCACCGCTGGCCTCGGTAGCCGCATCCGCACCAGGGTTTTCGGCATCGGCCGATTCGTCTGAATCGCCCGAGTCCTGTGCTGCCTGGGCGGCTTCGGCTTGGGGCTCTGCCGGCGGCTCGTCTCCTACGTCGGGACCATCCTTGGGAACCTCGTCGATCGTTTCGTCCACGGTGACAGGGCTGTCGACCACAGGCTCCTCATCGGCCCACGCCAGAGGGCCCCCAGCCAGCGAGGCAGCGGTGAGCAGCACGACCGCCAGCGATCGGCCCCGGCTCATTGATGTCACAGCCATCTGCCCTTCTCCCCCGTGTTTGTTCGCCCAGCCGCCAGAATGGCCCGCCAGTTCCTTCTTTTCGTCTCGCCAGGGGGGCATTCGTCGCCGCGAGGTGGCCGCATGCCAAAGTTCTCCGTGACACCGCCGCCGACACGCCTCAGCGAAAGTGTCTGGTGAAACTTTTCCGCTTGTTTCAAGTACCGGACGCCCATGGGCTGGCCGCAAACGAGAATCCCGAGTCATTGTCGTGAAGCCGTAAGTCTCTTGCAGGCAAGGACTTAGGTGAGAAATCGGCAAGCCGGGCCGCCGCTGTCAATTGAAAAAGTCTCAAGAATCCCAGTTGTCCATGAACCTGTTTGGCCACCCCTCCGTATAAAAAGCACGTCCTCAGGCACGGACGGCGGTCAGGGATGTCCGCCACACGCGTGGGAC
>QWPO01000160.1 GCA_003669255.1 Planctomycetota bacterium
ATGAACCTATCACGGTTTATGGTGATGGAATGCAAGCTCGATGCTTTGGTCACGTTCAGGATATCATCACCGGTATTGCAGGATTGATGGAGCATCCAAACGCTGCTGGCCAGGTCTTTAACATCGGAAACGATGAGGAGACGACGATTTTGGAGCTGGCCAATCGCGTGATTGCCTTGACTGGTTCTGCAAGCAAGATCAAAATCATTCCATTCAGCGAAGCCTATCCTGCTGGCTTCGAGGATATGCATCGCCGGATTCCCGACCTCAACAAAGTGAAGGCTGCGATCGGGTACGCTCCAAAACGTAACCTGGATGCGATCCTGACAGACGTGATCAATCAGTTCAAAGGTGGCCAGAAAGTCTGACCATTCATCGCTTTAGGGAGCCACCCTCACCGGCTTTCATGGCTGGCCCAGTCGAAATGGGAATAGTCGTGTCGGTTTGAGTGACTCCATTGACTCTGCCTGAAATCACACGGATTTCAGAGTCAGGGTTCGGCGACTTATTGCCTGCAACGATCACAGATAAGCTGGTTGGGTCCTTAGTTCCTGGATCGCCAATTTGCAAGGCTGGACCAGTGACTGATGACGCAAATGAGTTTCCACTGATGTCCGCCGAGTAATAGACCCGACCTTTACTGGTCTTGATTTTTGGACTTTGATCGACGGCCAATCGAGCAGGTTTATCGGAACCTTGCACGGTGTTCCCGTTCACTGAAAGGCTGAACATGGGGGCATGGCTCCACCCCCAGATGTTCGGAAACTCTGTAGGGAACGAAGTTAATCGCAGGCTCTCCCCGCCTCCAGTCAGAGTATTGTTTGTAACGGCTGAACCAAAGTGATTGCCTGCAAGTACGATATTAAAGGCTGTTTTTGATCCAGTCGCGTCAATCGTGTTGCGATCCATCTGAAAGTCCCTAAACCCTTGTGCCAGGCTCATGGATGGTGGGTTGATGGAGCGATCCTTGGGATCAATGGGTGGTTCGACAATAATCGCTCCGTCGCCCATGAACTGCCTGACCACGTGATATCTGCCTGCATTAGGGCCGCTTAATATGGCCAGACAATCTCCAGCACGAGGCGTTTCAGCCAATGTGCCAGGTAGAATCACCATCGACCCATTTTCAGAAATCTGGGCTGGCTCGCCTTCAAACTTTATCCGATAGGATTCTGTCAGAAAAATCTCGTTGGCGTTCATGTCGGCAATGGTGTCATCGTCTTGAGGACCAACATTTTTTACAAGATTACCTGCGACACGTATACTTGTTCCGTATTGGGTTAAGTTGGCAAATCTCCAGAGTTTACCTGATCCTGGAAGAGGCTCGATCCGATTCGATTCCAAGGCGAGTCCGATTGGTTTTGTGATGGCGAATGCGTCATAAGCAAAACTTCCAGGCAAGGGCCCGTCATGACGGTTCTGACGGATAGCCCAGGGACCGCCCTGCAGGTGGATTGTCCCTCCTTTAAAGACACAGCGTTCAATTTTTCCATTGTGCCCATTGAGAATTCGAACGAGTTTGATCGCTTCAGGAGGTTGCTTGGGATCTGCTTTGCGAGGAACCGGTGGGCCGTAAACAATGACTTTATCAAGAGTTATACCCCATATGGCTGCGTCGTGATTAAAGCCCGTGTCACGATTGTCAGTCGTGGCAATCACGGCTGGCCCGTAAGCAACATCGAAGCTCCAAGGGATTGGACCAGCGAATCTTACAATCAGTCCGGAGAGGCTCGTTCCGCCTGAACGGATTTTAATCGCGGCAGTCCAATCGCCACTTCCGCCGGGCCTGAAGGTCAGAATCGGCTTAGCATTTGGAGCAGCTTCCAGTCGGGTCGGCTTATCAATCATCAAAGGGCGGTCAAGTTTGTAATCTCCGTTGCTGAGAATCACGGTACCACCACGATTGACCAAAGCTTGTAAGTCGTCTCCTGGCTTGGCATTGGATTTTTCGGCGCGCAGTGTTGGAGAGCGTTTTGAGAGATCTGTTTTGCCTCCAGTGACCTGAATCAAATGATTCGTACCATCGATTCCGACAAGTCTTAGACTGAGAGTCTGGTTTTCCAGATCTGCAAGTGGTAGAAATTCGACTCTGGCTTTATTCAGGGTCAATCGTTCAAAAATCATCGGCAAAGCATTTGGAACAGCTGGTTTATCTGGAGTGCTGGACGTTCCGTAAGTTGTTCCAAAATAATCTGTTAAGACAGCAGCTGTCGAGCGGAAATCGGGTGCAATCTGATTGATTTCGAATTGAACAGCCCCTGGACCCAGCTTCGATTTTGTGACGGATCCCAACCATTTCGTAGACCATTTCGAGAGTGTCAGGTTGGGTAGTTTGCTGGCCGGCATGGCACGATCGCCATCAGCTTTGCCTGCAACCAGAGTCGTGTTGGAAACAGCATTCGACGCATATCTCACTCTGATTTTCAAGGGCTTCCCTTCCAGGCTTCCCTCTTTAATAAAGGGAACACTTAAGATAAGTTTCGCTGTAGGAGCCTTTTCAGGCGATCGAATCAGTTCAGCTGACCAGACTGCTTCTAAATTCTGACCAAACGACCACTTGTATAACCCGTCGGAAGTCTCTACATCAACTCCATTAATGGCGTCTCGATCAGAAAGTTTAGAGAGTTCGATCACGGTGTCTTCAAAACTGTCAGGTCCCACGGCTGCTGATCTGTTGGTCAAATCCACTGGCTTATCCAAGTCCTGACCGAGCCATTTAGCAGCAATTTCAGCAGAAGCGATTGGCTTCGTTGGATCTGCCTGACCACCCGGAAAATATATCGTCTGCTCCGGCTGATCTTTGACAGTCCATTTCAGCTCAAACTCTCGCCCTGTCTCGACTTGATCGCTTTCAAAAAATAATTCCACATGACCGGGCCGCGAATCTGGAATCAAATGCATCGCCCATCCACCTGGCGGTTTCTTGCCACCCGGAGCCCACTGCCATTCACCCCCACCTTTGCCTTTTAAAGTGATGTTCGTGAGCCGGGCGGACTGCATTCCAGAAACGTGAATCTGGATATCCTGAATATTGTCGGAGCCTGCGGTGGTTGATTTTCCAACATAATCTTTCCCACTTTGCCCAACCCACTTTGCGGACGGGCCAGGATTGGCCGTTTTTCGTTTCGTTTGACCTTCTGCGGATTCATACCCGAACGTGAATATCAGAACGAGTAATCCGATAAGAGGCTTAAAGCGAATCGATTTAGAGTGCATCAAGCGTCTCCGTGACTGGTACTTTGTGGTTCAGAGTTATGCATGTCCGATCAAGCCGCAACAGGATCTCGATATAATTGACGCCTAAAACCATGGCGTAAGGGACTTGATTCTGGCATATTAATGTGAAACGAGGATTTCTCCCATATCAATCTTGAAGAAGTGTGTGCTGCTCAAGCTGATCCCACTATTTTCCCGATGAATTCTCGACCAAGTGGGCGTTGTCAATCTCTGAAAACCCCATAACCATCATCCACCAAAATCTCAGGATTCGTTTCCCTATGAGCTCAAAAATTGCAGTTTTCTGGCCAGGTGATTATCGTGCCAAGCCAAATGAATGGGCGCTTGATCAATCTCAAGAAGCGACGACACAGATTTTCGCTGCCCTCAAAAAACTTGGTAAAAGTCCTTATCTGGTTGAGGGTTATCTCACAAGGCCCGGTGAGGCTATTAAGAAACTTGGACCGATACAGGATCCTGCTGTTGGCTTGTTTGTGCACTGGACGTATGCACCTCATACCGTGGATGGGGTGGTTGGGAAGGATACGCCTCTGCTGCTCGCTTCGAATTTCTCTGGGACGTGGCCAGGCCTGGTTGCACTCCTGAACACGGCGGCCAGCCTCGAAGTGGTTGGACGTTCCGCAAGCCGTGTCTGGACCCGCGCGAAGGACTGGACCAGCGACGAATTCTTCATGGAACACCTTCGCGAATGGACGGAGACGGGTGTCACAACTTACTCTGAGGAAGATCTTTACAGCACATCTCCAGTTTCAGATCAGGCTCGATCCACGGCCCAGACTGTGCTTGACCAGATCCATGCGAAACGTATTTTGGCCTTGATGCTTGGCGATACGTCCATGGGGATGATCAATGGCTATTTTGGACCTCGTGTGCTGACGAAAATTGGATTCACAGAACATAAAGTGGATCAGGCGTGGATCCTCGAACGCCGCGGCTCCGTCTCGCAAAGCCGAGTGGACGATGCCTTTAAGTATGTTGTTGATAAAGGAGTGACGTTCCACTGGGGTGAGGAGGGGGCCGAAGATTTTACTCCAGAATCAACCAAGGAACAGCTTCGCGACTATCTGACCGTTCTGGATATGATCCACGAGTTTGAAGCGGACTGTTTGGGATGGCAGTATCAACTTGGCTTACTTAAGCTCACTCCACCGAGCGATTTTGCCGAGGGGTTGTTCAACTCGCATGCACGACCTGAGGGCAATGGTCACCCGATAATCACTTCTACAGAGGCGGATCAAGGTAATCTGGTTCCGATGGAGCTGATGAAGCGAATCCTTGAAGCCAAGGGCCAGCCTGGAGCCGTGATGTTCCACGACGTCCGCTGGGGGGCTGAACACGACGGGCGATTCCTATGGGTGCTGTTAAACAGTGGTTCCTGTGGGGCTTATGCATTTAATCACGATGTAGATTCACTCAAAGGGGCACACAGTTACCGACAGCCATCGGGATATTTCCCGGTTCCTGGAGGTACTTTCGCAGGCGTGAGTTTACCGGGAGCAATGACATGGGCTCGCGCCTGGCTTGACCGCAATGGCCAACTGGTCATGGATATGGGCCGTGGCGAATCGGTCGACCTACCGGAGTCGGTTCGTGAGGAATGGTGGCAGGGAACCACGCGACAGTGGCCATTCATGGCGGCAGATCTTGGCTGTGACTGGGGCTCTCTGATGGCCCACTACATGTCAAATCACGTGGCCGTGGCCTATGGCGATATCCTTGGTGAACTCGTGGCCGTGTGTCAGGGGCTTGGGATTCGTACTCGGCTTTGGGGCAAAGGGACTCAGTCCTGATTCGAAGTAAGTCACTAAAAAGTCAACAAAAACAGTTGGGCTGGTGCTTCAAATCGAAGTACCAGCCCAATATTGTTTGATGTCCTGATTGATTCAGTGGTTAGGTGAAATCACCAATAAGCCCAGTGATAGGCAGGATCCATCAGGCGGATCTCATCTTCGTGCAGTTCGATGTGATCACCAAAGATTTGAAAGTCGATCTGTAAAGACTTGTAAGTCTTCTTGGCAGCGGTCGTTTCGGTTGCTTTGACAGCTTTGTAGCCATCGGACAGGCCACGAACATAGATTGAAAATCGGCTTGCTTTGGGATCCATATTATCCCAGATGGCCACGCCGAATACGGCATCATCGACGCCCTCTTTTTTACTTGGCGGGATTACGCCAACAAGGTCGACTGAGCCTAAAAGTGGGGTGGATGGTTCTTCCCGAGCTTGAATCAGTTTCACGGCTTGCGGCAACGGAACGTCGTCGTAGCGTTTATTCGTGTTCGTCACGATCGAGAATTGGGGAACGAAAAGTCTCGGTTCACCGGTCCGATTGACAACACGATAGTACATGTAATAGATCGTTCGGCGACCTTTACCGGGGATTTCCACGGTTCGCATTCGCAGGGGCTTGAATGCCAGGTCGAGTACCCACAAGCTTTTGCGATCAGCTGGCTGGAGCGAGGTATCGACCATCTGAAAATTGAATGATGGGGAACCGGCTCTGACGGGCACGGTTGGAAGTGGTTTTGACAGAACAGCTGGAGGGATCGGATCCGGGCCAGCTAATTCTTCAGCAGCGGGTGGCTCAACCGGTTTATTTTGCGCATTCTGAGCGATCGCCCCATTGGGCAAGGTCAAACCAGCAGCGACGCTCAAAGCCCATTCTCGACGGGACCAGACTGGCATTGCGACCTCGAATCCATCATGTATCTGATCGGAAGGCGGAAGTCAGAACCTCTATTCACGCAAGTGGTTCTGTAACTGACGACTGGTTTAGGGAAGAATCCTGCCAGAAGTCCGCGACTGACTCTTTATCCATAAACTTAGCCCATCTTGGAAATTCGGTCAAGAAAACCCTGTCGAGTAATTTCATAATCTTTGTTTAGAATTGGTCTAATCCCCGTTTCCGGCATTCCGTCAATTTTTAGGAACTGGTTCCAGGTGAGGAGCGAGCCTCAGACGATCACCGTGGGTTAGGTTCAGGCGCGGATTGGATTTATAGGATCTGGATACGAGTTTTGAAGTGTTAGGGGCGACTGGTTTTTGCTGATAAAACGATGTTCGTAGAGGAAAAACCTTGACTTTGAAGACTTTTCTGGTAAATTAATTCTTGTGGAGCTGATGATTTATCGAATCGTTGCGGTTTCACAGATGCCGGAGTGGCGGAATTGGCAGAC
>QWPO01000020.1 GCA_003669255.1 Planctomycetota bacterium
CGTCCAAGCCCAACGCCGTAAGGCGTGGGGCGAACCAACGATGAGGGCCGACGTACAACGTGCGACAGCCCGCGGCCTCACGGCCGGTCGGCTTTTCACGGCACCGGATTGATGCGAGCCGGATCGGCGCACAGGTTGAAAACCTGCGCTACGAGAGGCCGCGAGGGGCTGCCCGTGCCCTCGAGCGGGCTATGGAAGCAAGCGCAGCCAGGATGGCGGAGCGCAGCGGACATGCAGAGAGTCGAGGCCTGGAGGGCCGAGACGAACGTCCAGCGAGAGGGCATGGGCAGTCCTGAGCCCACGGCGAGCCCGGGGAGACACACAGGTTGAAAACCTGTGCTACGAGAGACCGCGAGCCCACGAACACCAACCCAGGCAAAACAGGCGGTTCGGGCGGCCTTGCTCCGGTGTGGCCCGTCCCTTTAGTTTCCCGGCCCCGCGCGCCGGCGGGAACCGGAGTCTTCCCGTTGCACCTGCTCGTCCGCTCCAGCCGCTCGCCTGCGTTGTCGACAGGTTGCCGCATCATCGGGGTGCTGCTCGTCGTCGCCGGCGCCGGCTGCGGCGGGATGTCCAAGACCGACAACGCAGAGGGCGTGAAGCTCTACCAGCAGGGCAACTACCTCGGCGCGGTCAACTCATTTCAGCAGGCGCTCGCGAAGCAACCCGGCAACCCCGACACCTTCTACAACCTCGGCGCCACCTACCACCAGCAGGCGAAACTCTTCGGCCGGGAGGCCGACCAGCAGACGGCTGAGCACTATTACCACCTCTGCCTGGCACGAAACCCGAGCCACGAGGCCTGCCAGCGGGCGCTCGCGGTGCTCCTCGTGGAGGAGAAGCGGAACGACGAGGCGGTCGGCCAACTGAACGCCTGGGCCCGTAGCCAGCCGTCGAATCCCGCCCCCCATATCGAACTGGCCCGTCTCGCCCAGGAGCACGGCAACATCCCGGAGGCAGAGAACCAACTGGTCGACGCCCTCGCGATCGATCCCAACAACCCCCGCGCCTTGGTGGCGCTTGGCAGCCTCCGGGAGTCGGCAGGTGACCCCGCGCAGGCCCTCGCCAACTACGGCCGGGCGCTCGCCGTCGACCCGCAGCAGCCAGCTGTCGCCGCGAAGATGGCCAGTCTCCAGGCCTCGCAGGCCGCCGCCTACCGCACCGCGGCGCTGCCGCCGTCGCCACCCCCCGTGGCCATCGCTCCTCCACAGGCACCGCCGGGGAACGCGGGCCGTTGACCCTCATCGCGGGGACTCCTATTCTGCCCCGGGAATCAACAGGATTTTCGGGTGCCCGCCATGACGGACCGCGTCTTCAACTTCTCCCCCGGGCCGGCCGTTCTGCCGGTCGAGGTGCTCGAGCAGGCCCGCGACGAGATGCTCTCCCTTCCTGGGGTGGGCATGTCGGTCCTGGAGATCAGCCACCGCAGCCCTGCCTTCGACCGCATCCTCGAAGAAACCCTCGCCTTGCTGAAGAGCCTGCTCGGCATCGGCGACTCGCACGAGGTGATCTTTCTGCAGGGCGGGGCCAGCCTGCAGTTCTCGATGGTGCCGATGAACCTCCTCCGCGGACAATCCGCCGCGGCCGATTACGTGATCACCGGCACCTGGGGTGCGACGGGCGCCAAGGAGGCCCGCCGCGAGGGCAAGGTGCATGTCGCCTGGGACGGCGCCGCCACGAACCATGACCGGCTCCCGACTGATCGTGAGATCTCGCTGTCGCCCCAGCCGGCCTACGTGCACATCACGAGCAACGAGACCATCCAGGGCGTGCAGTGGAAGCACGACCCCGACTTCGGCCCCGCGCCGCTGGTCTGCGACTGTTCCAGCGACTTCCTCTCGAGGCCGATCGACGTCTCCCGCTACGGCCTGATCTACGCCTGCGCCCAGAAGAATGCTGGGATCGCCGGCGTGACCACGGTGATCATCCGCAAGGACCTGCTTGAGCGGTCGCGGGATGACCTGCCCACGATGCTCGACTACCGGACGTTCGTGAAGAACGGATCTCGGCCCAACACGCCGCCCGTGTTCGCGATCTACATCCTCGATCTGGTCTGCCGCTGGATCACGGGCCGGATGGGTGGCCTGCAGGGCATGGCGAGGCACAACGCAGCGAAGGCGAAACTTCTCTACGACACGCTCGACCAATCGGGCGGCTTCTATGCGGGCCACGCCCGTCCTGAATGTCGCTCCGACATGAACGTCACCTTCCGGCTGCCCGACGAGGCGACGGAGAAGGCCTTCGTGGCCGGGGCTGTGAAGCGCGGCCTGATGGATCTCAAGGGCCACCGCTCCGTCGGCGGCATCAGGGCCAGCATCTACAACGCCATGCCGCTCGCAGGCGTCGAGTCCCTCCGCGACTTCATGACGGACTTCCAACGCGAGCACCAGGACTAACCAGCCAAGCCCACGTCTCCAGGCCCCCGCCTCCAGGCCCCCGTCTCCCGTAGCCCTCCGGACCGCCGCCCATGCCATCGATCATCGTGCTCGACACGCTCAGCCCCGACGGCCTCGCCCTGCTCGACGCGGCCAAGGCCCACGGCATCACCTACGAGGTCGCGACCGGCCTTTCGGGTGACGGCCTCCGCGAAGCACTCGCCCGGCACGACGGGGCGATCTGTCGCAGCGGCGTGAAAATCACCGCCGCCGCCCTGGCGGGCAACCACCGCCTCCGGGCGATCGTGCGGGCCGGTGTGGGCACCGACAACATCGACAAGGAAGCGGCAACCCGGCTCGGGATCGTGGTCATGAACACGCCCGCCGGCAACACGCTGAGCACGGCTGAGCACGCCTTCGCCCTGATCCTCGGCCTGTCGCGGAACGTCGCGGCCGCCGACGCCAGCCTGCGAGCCCACAAGTGGGATCGCAACAAGTTCATGGGTGCGCAACTTGCCGGCAAGACGCTCGGCATCGTGGGCCTCGGCCGAATCGGGCAGGCGGTGGCGGAACGGGCGCGGGCATTCGACATGCGGGTGCTCGGCTACGATCCGTTCCTATCGCCCGATCGCGCGGCCGAGCTCGGAATCGAACTGATCGACAGCGTCCGCGGCATGCTTCCCGAGGTTGACTACCTCACCGTCCACACACCGCTCACCGACGAGACCCGCCACCTCGTCGGCATGAAGGAGCTCGAGATCGTCAAGCCGGGGATCAGGCTGATCAACTGCGCCCGCGGTGGCATCTATGACGAGGCCGCCCTCGCCGAGGGGCTGAAGCGGGGTGTGATCGGCGGGGTGGCGCTCGATGTGTTCGAGAAGGAGCCCTGCACCGACAGTCCGTTGTTCGAGATGCCGGGCGTCTTGGTGACACCGCACCTCGGCGCCAGCACCGAGGAGGCCCAGTCGCAGGTGGCCGTCGAGGGTGTTGGTCTGCTCGTCGACTTCCTCACCACTGGTGCGATCCGCCACGCCGTCAACTCATCGGCGATCGACCCTGCCGCCCTCGAGGGCGTCCGCGGCTTCCTCGATCTCTCGTGGCGGCTGGGGCTCCTGCTGTCGCAGCTCGACTCGGCCGCCCCGCGGTCGTGCTCGATCGCCTACCGTGGCGAGATCGCCGCCCGAAACACCCGCCTCGTGACCGCCGCCTTCGCGGCCGGCCTGCTTGAGGGGTCGATCGAGGACGTCAACATCGTCAACGCCGAGATGCTGCTCCGTGAGCGAGGCATCGAACTCGTCGAACAAAGCCGCACCGACCCGGGCGCGTTCAGCTCGGTGGTGGCGGTCGATCTCGTGGGAGACGATCAGGTGCACCGCGCCGCCGGCACGCTCTTCGGCCACTCCATGCCGCGGATCGTGCAACTCGAAGGCCAACGCCTCGAGGCCTATCTCGACGGCATCCTGCTCGTGTTCACACACCAGGACGTGCCGGGCATCATCGGCCGGGTTGGCAACGCCTTCGGGCAGTCGGGCATCAACATCGCCCAGATGACGGTGGGCCGGTCCACGCCTGGCGGTGATGCGATCGGGGTGTTGAACCTCGACCAGGAGCCGTCGCCCGAAGCGGTGGCCGCGGTGGCGGCCTGCCCGGGCGTCAAGTCGGTCCGGGTCGTCAAACTTCCGCCGGCCGGCCAGCTTCCATCCTGGCTGGCAGCGTCGTCCGCTTCATCGCGGACCGCACGCCGGGGCTGACGCGGCCCCGGCGACTTTGCTCGCAGCGTCGTTCGTGGCTCGATCGCCCATCACGAGCGCAGAGCCGGCACGGATCAGCCTGGCTGCGAGGCGCCCAAGGTTTGACGGCGTGCGACGGCAGTTTGAGAATAGGAAGCTGTCGGGAACGATCATCGTTCGTAGCTCACCGCGATCCCCCTCGTCATGCACACCCGTCTCTTCCTGGCGGCGAACCTTGTTGGCGCCTTGCTGGCAACCGGTCTGGTGCGCGGCGAGACCGCGTACGAGGTGACGACCCTCGCCCTGCTGGAAGGCTTGCAGGATCGGGACATGCCCGACGTGATGCTGTGGGTGATCGAACAGGCGTCGGTTTCTTCGGAGTGCTCCGCCGACACCCGACGGCGGCTTGAGTTCCTCAAGGGTTCGGCGCTCGTCAGCCAAAGCCGGACCGCCGTCGACATCGAAGCCCGCAATGGGCTGCTCGACCAAGCCGAGGAGTCAATCGATGCGTTCCTCGCGTCATCGCCAGCCGATGACATGGCGATCGACGCTTTCACGAAGAAGGGCAACCTCCTGGTGGAGCGCGGCCGGATCTGCCTCGTCCTCGCAGAGCGGCCGGGTGCCGATGCCGCCACGCTTTCCAAGGAGGCGGCCGCCTTCTTCAACCGGGCGATCAAAACGCTCCGCACCGCTGCACCCGCCCCCGGAAAGAAGGGATCCGAGGAGCCGCCGCCGGCGGTTCCCGAAAAGATCGAAACCGCCGAAGACGCGGTGCTCCGATCGCTGCGAGACATCGCCGTGGAGATCGAGCAGATTCGCCTGCCGGTCAAGGGGATCCGCGACGAGTACGAGACCAAGAATGCAGAGATGGCTCCGCTGCAGAAGGAGGTCGAAAAGTTTGACGCGGAGATCCGTCAGAAGCAGACGGAGGTTCCCAGGCTCCAACAGCAGCTCGCCGCGATCCAGCGGCCGCCCTCTCCGCGAGAAACCCCGAAGAGCCTCCAGGAGCGGAGAGTCCTGGCCGGTCAGCTCCCCGCCCGCTTGCAGGCCATTCTGGGCGAGATCGCCATGCTCGAAGCGGCGCGGCAGAAGCCGGAGATCCAGCTCAAAAAAATCGCCAACGAGAAGACCAAGCTTTCGAAACAGCTTGCAACCGCCGAGAAGCCACTGGAGAAGGAGCTTGAGGACCCACTGCGGCGACAGGAGGACCTCCGCACGAGGCTCCTCCAAACCCGGCTGATGGTGGCAGAGACCTACTTCGAGACGTCGAAGGCCCACGCCCCGAACTCCGATGGGTGGAAGGCGGCCCTGGAGGAGTCGCTGCGGCTCAACCACGAACTCGCCGAGAAGTACGGCAAGATGGGCGTCGGTTTTGTGGCCCGGTTCAACGAAGGCCGAAATCAGGCGCTGCTTGGAAAGCGTGACGCTGCGATTGGCACCCTGGCGCCGCTCTTCACCCTGGAAGCGGCCCCTGGCCAGCCTCTCTCACCACTCGGCCTGAACCTCAAAACGAAGGCCCTCGGGATCGCCCTCAAATGCTGGATTGAAGACAAGGCCTACGGCGAGGTCACGGGACCGTCGCCCTTCGAACCGGAGCAGTACCGTGCGAATCCCCTTCTTCGGTTCGCGATGGCGCCCGTCAAGGAGGGACGCATGACGGCCGAGATGGCGACGGTGAAGTACCGCACCGCCGAACTACTTGCCGCCCGGGCGAAGTCGCTTTCCGACAAAGAGGCTCCCGCAGCCAAGGTGCTCGAGGCCGATGCCTACAAGCTCGCTCGAGAGGTCTCGACGGCCAACCGCGATTTCGCGCAGGAAGCCCGGGACCTGGCTGCCGGTCTCGGGAAGAACCTTGGGCCAGTCGACGAAGATTTTCCGGCGAAACTGGCCGATGCCCAGGCCGCGTTCCGTACCTTCCAGGAGGCCCAGGCTGATGCGAAGTCGGCCCACGCGGCCGGCAACGCGGCGGCTGCCGCAGAGGCGACCGATGGCGCCGTCAAGAAGCGGGACGAGGCCCTGGCGGCCATGCAGGATGCCTTGGCGCTTGGCGAGAAGGACGCGTCGACCAACGAGGCGGCGATCAACCAGATCCGTTCGATCCTCACGTTCTTGCTCTACGACGCTCGCCAGTTCGCCGAAGCCGCCACGCTCGGTGCGATGCTCGTCAAGGACCATCCGAACTCAGTGTCGAGTCGCCAGGCGGCCCGTGTCGCACTCGCCAGCCTGCAGTCCCTGGCGGCGGGAGGCAATGCGGAGGCGAAGACCCAGCTCAAGGACCTCGCGGGTCTCATCGTCAC
>QWPO01000091.1 GCA_003669255.1 Planctomycetota bacterium
CTCCGGGGCACGGGCAGCCCCTCGCTGCATCTCGTAGCACAGGTTTTCAACCTGTGCGTCTTCACGGTGCGACGTGAGTGCCGGGTCGAGGCTGACGGGGCCATGGATGGCCCGTCAGCCGTACGTTCAGTGCAGCCGCATGCCGGGGAGGGCGCCAGAGTCGGGCGAGAGGAGGTAGACACCCATGGCGCCCGCGCCGCTGGCCGCCACCACCATGCCCTCGCTGAGGCCGAACTTCATCTGCCGCGGCGCGAGGTTCGCGACCACGACGACGAGCCGGCCCACGAGCGCAGCCGGCTCGTGAAAACCCTTGATGCCGGCGAACACTGTTCGCGTGGCATCTCCACCGAGGCTCACCGTGAGCTTGAGGAGCTTCTTGGCTTCAGGCACCTCCTCGGCCGCCACGATCCGGGCCACGCGGAGGTCGACTTTCGTGAAGTCGTCGATCGTGCAGGTGGCCGCAAGCGGTTCGGCGGCAAGGGCTTCGCCGGAATCGGCGGTGGTCGGCGTCATGTCCATCGATGGTCCTCCTAAGGTGGTCTGCTCGGCAGCGGCCGTCTGCGAGGCGGCGATCAACGCGTCGATCTGTTCCCGCTCGATCCGTTTCATCAGCGGCTTGAAAGGGGCGACCGGCAGACCGGCCAGCGGCGTCTGCGACTCGTCCCACGAGCGGATTGGGCCGCCCACGAGCTGCCCGGCCTGGTCGGCGAGCCCGGGGAGCACGGGCGCAAGGTAGACGGCGATCTGCCGGAAGAGGTTGAGCGCCACGCTCGCCACGTCCCGGAGGGGGCCAGCCGCCTCCGGCCCCTGCTTGGCGAGCTTCCAGGGCTGCTCGGCATCGACGTAGGCGTTGGCCCGGTCGGCGGCGAGCATGATCGCCCGCATCGCCCGGGCGAAGTCGCCGTCTTCGTAGGCGGCGGCGATCTCGCCACCGTCGGCGGCCGCCTGGGCAAACAGCCCGCCGTCGTCGGGATACGACGCCGACAAGCCGGTCGCCTCGAGCCACCGCGCCGTGCGGCTCGCGAGGTTCACCACCTTGCCCACGAGGTCGGCGTTGACCTTCGCCAGAAACTCATCGAGGTTCAAGTCGAGGTCGTCGATGCCGCCAGAGATCTTCGCCGCGTAGTAGTAGCGGAGGGCGGCGGGATCGAGGTGGTCGAGCCAGGTGCGTGCGAGCACGAACGTGCCTCGGCTCTTCGACATCTTCTGACCGTTCACGGTGAGAAACCCGTGCACGCGGACCTTCGTCGGCAGCGCGAGGCCGGCCGCCTCGAGCATCGCCGGCCAAAAGAGCGTGTGAAAGTAGACGATGTCCTTGCCGATGAAGTGGTGGATTTCGGCGGGCGTGCCGGCACCGCCGCGGCCCCACCAGGAGTCAAAGGCCTGGCCGTGGGCCTCGCACCACTCGGCGGTCGCGGCGAGATAGCCGATCGGCGCGTCGAACCAGACGTACCAGTAGTGGCCGGGCGCGTCGGGAATCTCGAAGCCGAAGTAGGGTGCCGGCCGGGAAACGTCCCAGTCGCGCAAGGCCTCGCCGAGAAAGTGGCCGGCGAGGTAGTTGGCGATCCGCGGATCGAGCGCCCCGCTCGATCGGGTCCACTCCGCGAGGAAGCCGTGGAGAGCCTCGATCGTCACGAAGAGGTGCTCGGCTGACCGCACCTCGGGCCGCGCGCCGGAGAGCGTGCTCACCGGATCGACGAGATCTGCCGGGGCGTAGGTGGCGCCGCACTGCTCGCAGGTGTCGCCATATTGGTCGGCCGCGCGGCAGCGGGGGCAGGTGCCCTTCACAAAGCGGTCGGCGAGAAAGGTGCCGGCCGTCGCATCGTAGAGCTGCTGGACATCACGCGTAACGACGAGGCCTTTTGCCGACAGCGCCTGCCAGACCTCGCCGCAGAGCCGGCGGTTGGCGGGGTTGTCGGTTGATCCGTAATGGTCGAAGTCCACCTGGAAGCCTGCGAAGTCGGCGAGGTGCGCCGCCCGCATCTCTGCGATCAGCTCCCGCTCGCTCCTTCCCTCCGCGCGGGCCCGGATCATGATCGCGGTGCCGTGCGTGTCGTCTGCGCAGACGTAGGCGCACTCGTGGCCGCGGAGCTTCTGGAACCTCACGAAGACGTCGGTCTGGATGTACTCGACGAGGTGCCCGAGGTGGATGTGCCCATTGGCGTAGGGCAGCGCCGAGGTGACGAGGATGCGGCGCCGGGCGGAGACAGACATGCGGGGGCTACACGGGCGGAGGGGGAGGATGGGAGCGGATTGTAGGAAGCCGCAGGGAATCGAGGGAATGCCGGCCGACTGGGCAAGCACGCCGGCGCGAAAGTGGGCTTGTCGCCCCCCGGTGCCGCGGGCAGTATCCCGCCCCCTCGCCGGCCCAGAGCGGCCCGCGACGGCGACGGCAACGCCGCCCCAGTTCCGTGGAGTGACCGATGATGCGTCTGTTTGTGATCGCTGCCGGGTTCGCCGCCTGCAGTCTCGTCGCCCCCATGAGGCCCGCGGCGGCCAACCCCGCCGCAGCCGCCCAGTCTGGCGAGGTGCTCCTCCTCGACTTCGCCGCCTCCTGGTGCGGCCCCTGCAAGCAAATGGCACCGATCGTCGCCGAGGTTGCTTCCGCTGGATGGGTCGTGCGGCACATCGACGTCGATCGAGAAACAGACCTGGTGCGGCGGTTTGGCGTGACCGGTGTGCCCTGCTACGTGCTCCTGGTGAAGGGGCATGAGGTGGGCCGGATCAACGGCGCCACCACCCACGGGGAACTCGAAAACCTGCTCGCCAAGGCGGCGGCCCCGCTGGGCGGCACAAGCCCGGTCGCCGCGCCGGCAGCAGCCACAGAACAACCGCCGATCGCCGGCGTACCCGTGCCGGTTGCGACGGCCGACGCCCACTTGGCAACCGACCCGCCCCCGTCAGCCCCGGCCAGGATGGCAGCCGCCGAGCCGACCATGCCGCGGTCGTTTGTGCCCGTGCCAGTTGCCGCGCCGGCTGAGCCGGCGGCGGCCGCATCGCAGACGATGCCCTTGGCGGCCGGCATGGAGTCTGCGAGTCGCGTTGCCCTCGAACAGCAACTCCTTGCGGCCACCGCCCGCCTCCGGGTCGAAGACTCCTCGGGGGTCTCGTGGGCCACCGGTACGGTGATCGACTGCCGGCAAGGTGAGGCGCTGATCCTCACCTGCGGCCACGTATTTCGCGACTCACAGGGCAAGGGCCGCATCGAAGTCGATCTCTTCGGTCCGCAAGGCCCGCGGGGCATTGCCGGACAGGTGATCTCCTGGGACCTTAAGCGCGACCTCGCGCTGGTGAGCATCTTCACCGAGGCGACGATCGATCCCGTCCGCGTCGGCGGCACCGACCGTGCCACACCCGTCGGCGCGGCCGTCGTCACCGTCGGCTGCAACGGCGGCAAGGATCCGACGATCCACCACAGCCGGATCACCGCAGTCGACAAGTACCTCGGCCCATCGAATCTCCAGGTGGCAGGCCAGCCCGTGCAGGGCCGCTCCGGCGGTGGCCTGTTCGCGATCGACGGCACGCTGATCGGCGTCTGCAACGCGGCCGATCCGGCCGACAACGAGGGCCTGTTCGCGGCCCTCCCGTCGATCCACGACCAGCTCGACGAGACGGGCCTCGCCTTTGTCTACCGCAACGTCTATCCGAGCAGTGGCCTCGACGTCGCCGCCGCCGGCCCGCACCTGCCGAACATGCCGGCGGAGATGCCGGACGTCTCGTTTGATCGCCGCGACCGCGCCGATGCGGTCCCCACCGCATCGACCGGCGCACGGCCCGACGCCGTCCCGATGCCCGTCGCAGCGACCGCTGCCGCTGCAACCACTGCCGCTGCAACCTCGGCGCCGCTGGCAAGCGGCCGTTCGGAAGCACAGCCAGCCACACTCTCGGCCGGTGAAGCCGCGCTCATCGACCATGTGCGACAGCACGGAGGCAAGGCCGAGGTGATCTGCATCGTCAGACCCCACGGGGCAGCCGATGCGTCGAGCGAAGTGTTCGTGCTCAAGGGGGCCCGGCCTGATTTCGTCGACCACCTGTCCAGGGCACACCACGGCCACGCGGCCGATGCCGCCCATCAGCCGCCGCAGAGCCGCTCCGACGTCGCGGTCCTCCCGACGGCCAATCCGATTCGCTGATGATTTGTCGTACGCGGCACACCTGAACCTCCCGCGTCATTGCGGCACCGCGATGGACAGACCCGAGCAAAATGCGAACCGTGAACACACACAGGTTGACAACCTGTGCTACGAGAGGCAGCGAGGGGCTGCCCGTGCCCGGGAGCCGGCGTTGCTGACAAGCGCAGCCATGGATGGCGGAGCGAAGTCAGCATCGAGCGAGCGAAGGCCTGGAGGGCCGTAGCGAGTGTCCGGCGACGGGCATGGGCAGCTCCGAGCGGAGCACCACGCGAAGGCCCCCATCGCTTACGCGATTGGGCTTCCTGAATCCCGGCATGCCCCCATCGCTTACGCCATGAGGCATTCTGGCACCGCGAGCGTCCGGCGACGGGCATGGGCAGCCCAGAGCCTCGTGAACGCCTCACGATCACGTGCGACCGGTATGACGCGTCAACCGGACGGAGATCGGGTACAACCACACGCGTGGCACATGACGCCCGCCGGCCAGACCGACGGTTGCTCGGTCTGGTTGAAACCCTCGATGCACACCGCGGGTTCGCCGACGTGATCGCCGCCCTCCGCGAGGGACACGGCGGGACGATCGGCGGAACCTGGGGATCGGCGTCTGCGCTGGCGGTGGCGGCCGTGGCGAAGGCCCGGGCCACCGAAGCCGGCACGCTCGTCGTCGTCTTGCCACACGCAGCTGAGGCCGACGACTTCGTCGATGACGTGGCGCTGTTCAGCGACCTGCCGACCCTGCTTCTCCCGGCGGTCGAAAGCCTCGGCGAAGACGATGGCCCAACCGGCGACCCCGCTGATGCCGAACGGCTCGCCGTCGTCAAACGGCTGACCGTGCCCGATGGATCGCGACCGCCGCTCGTGGTGACCAGCGTCCAGGCACTGCTCGCACCACTCGCCGACCCGCGGGAAATCGAGGCCGGCACCCGCCGGATCGAGGTTGGCGGCCGCCTCGACCTCGAAGAACTCGCCGACTGGCTCGGTGCTCGTGGATGGCGGCTGGTTGATGCGATCGACACACCGGGCACGTTCGCCCGCCGCGGTGGCATTGTCGATCTGTTCGCCGCCGACTGGGACAGGCCCGTTCGCATCGAGTTGTTTGGTGATGAGATCGAGTCGCTCCGCACCTTCGACACGGTCACCCAACGGAGCGTGGCAACTGTCAACCATGTCGATCTGACGGCGCTCGCGGTGGCCTCCGGCACGAGGCACACCTATCTATCCGACCTGCTCCCAGCAGGCTCGGCATGGGTGATCGTCGAGCCCAACGAGGTGACCGAGGAGGCAAAGCGGTTGCACGACCGGCTCGGTGTCGCGGCGGGCCTCTTCGACCCGGAGGATCTCTTCGCCCGGATGCATCGGCTGCCCTCCGTGGCCCTCTCCGCAATCGCCACGACGAGCCTCGACGCCGCGGCCACGCTCGCCGTGGAAAGCGTGGAGCGTTTCACCGGTGTGCTCGACCGGGTCAAGGAGGAGTTGGAGACGGTTGGCAAGGATCAGGAAGTCTGGGTCGTCGCCCCGTCCGACGCTGAAGAGAAGCGGCTCCGAGAACTCCTCGCCGACTCGGCACCCGCCCGCGGAAAACGCCTCCATTTCGCCCGTGGCCACCTGTCGGCGGGCTTTCGACTCGTGCCTGAGAAGCTGGTGATCGTCTCGAGCGGCGAACTCTTCCGCCGCGAGGATGCGGTCCGCCGACCCACGAAGCAGCGGCTCACCCGGGCGATCGACACCTTCCTCGACCTCCACGAGGGCGACTACGTCGTCCACGTGTCGCACGGAATCGGCCGCTACAAGGGGCTCAAACTCCTCGAGAAGCACGGGCGGACCGAGGAGTTCCTCGACATCGAGTTCGCCGAGACCACGCGGATCTATGTGCCGGCCTCGTGCATCGAGCTCGTTCAGAAATACGTCGGCGGCACGAAGCTCGCACCAAAGCTCGCCAAGATCGGCGGCACCACGTGGGAGAAGCAGAAGCAGGCCGTGCAAAGGGCGGTGGCCGACATGGCCGCCGACATGATCCGCCTCCAAGCGGTGCGCGAGAGCCGGCCCGGCATGCCCTTTCCCGCCGACACTCCCTGGCAGCGGCAGTTCGAGGAGTCGTTCCCCTTCGACGAGACGCCCGACCAGCTCACGGCAATGGAGGCCATCCGCGACGACATGCAGCGGCCGCGGCCGATGGATCGTTTGCTCTGCGGCGACGTCGGCTTCGGCAAGACCGAGCTTGCAATGCGGGCGGCCTTCAAGGCGGCCGAGTCGGGGGCCCAG
>QWPO01000166.1 GCA_003669255.1 Planctomycetota bacterium
AGGTTGTGATCACGATGGCGGGATTCGCGTCGGCGTCGGGCAGCAGTCGCCGCGCCGCCCGCACCGCGTCGATTTCTGCAAGCCTCGTCGAGAGTGACGCGGCGATGATCGATCGCTCGGCCGCCGACGCGGCCGCCGACACCGCAGGTGAGTGGAGCGGCTTCGCAAGCCGCTGGGCGTGCACGAAGTGCCTCAGTCCGTCGAGCCAGTTGCTGGCGTGTGTCATCGCGCGATTCGTGTGCTCTGGAAAGCCGAACGGCGGGCCGGCGTGTCTCTTCGACATGCCGACCCGCCGTTGCAATGCTACCGTGAGGCTGCCGGGTCGCGTGCGGGCGGACGAGGGCAGCCTGGGAGGACTAGCGGCCGAACCGCTGGCGGAGCCACTCGTTCTTGCGGCGCTCGAGCTCGATGAGCTTGGCAACCGGGCCCTTCCGGGCGGCGCCGATTTGCTGGCTGGAGTACTGGGCCTGCGAGGCCGAGGTACCGATGACGATGGTCGCGAGCACGGCGACGACGATGAGCATCCGATGCATGGGAGGAATCCTGCGTTGGGGGGAGTGACACGGGCAACCGCACGACGCGGCCCACCATGGACCGTTCTCGTCGCACGTTCGTGGCATCGGCGGTGCAGCAGAGCCGAATGCACCTGCTTTTTTCGAGCCGATACCGCAACTAAAACCGCCATCGAGCGATTTCACGGAGCGTTGGGAATGGGCGACACGACCTGCCCGAAAGACGCTCGGAGGGAGAGAAATAGCCGGTTTTCCACAGCTCAGAAACTTGACGGGCCAGGAATCGCATGCACCCGCGCGGCCGGCTGGAGGGGTCGCGTCAGGCGGAGGGCTTCTTTATCGAGGCCAACGCCAGCGGGTCGTCAGGCCACTTGTGCTTTGGATACCTGCGGCGGAGTTCTTTCTTCACCGTGGGATAGGTGTTGTTCCAAAAACTCGCCAGGTCGCTCGTCACCTGCTGCGGGCGGTGGTTCGGTCCCAGCAGATGGAGCACGAGGGGAACACGCCCCCCCGCGATCCGCGGTGTCTCGGAGACGCCAAAGAGCTCCTGGATGCGTACCGCGAGGATCGGCGGGCCCGATGGATCGTACTGCAGCTTGAACCGCTTCCCATTGGGGAGGTCGAGGTGCGTGGGGGCGAGCCTGTCGATTTCGGTCAGCCGCTCGTAGCCGACCGCTGCCTGGAGCCGCGAGAGCCAATCGGCGGCCCGCACCTCGTCGAGTGACCTGAGGCCCGAGCAGACTTCCGGGAGCAGGCTCTTGAGCGCCGCGTCGTCGAGGGGTGGCAGCGCGAGGTCGGGCATCGTGGCGGCAAGCCAGCGGAGTCGGGCCAGGAACGCGGCCGCCGGGGAGTCGACCGGGGGCATCACACGATCAAACACGGCCGCAGCCTCGCGGGCGAGGAGTGCTGCCGCGGCAGCCTCGTCGCGGATGGCCGTCGGAGTTTCATCGAGCACCAGATCCATCCACGAGGTCCGCAGCCGCGCCTCCACCTGCCGCCGCGATGGATGAAAGAGCAGTTCTTCGCCGGTCGTGAGGTTCGCCGTCGCGAGCGGTTCGAGATCGAGCCAGGTCCGCTCGACTGCGGAGGCCAGCCGAACGTCGGCCTCGCCGCTCGAATCGTCGAGGTCGATCGCGAGGAAGAGAGGCTCGCCGCGGACCCGCGAGGAGTCGAGCCTCACGCCCCGGCCACCGACCATGGCAGCGCGGTCCTGCGTGCCCGGCCGGAGCTTTGCGACGCGGTCTGGAAAGGCTTCGAGCAGCGCGAGCATGAGAGCAGCCGCGGGGTCGGCCGCCCGGTCGGCAAGGGGCACGTCGACAAGATGGTAGAGCTGCTCGGCGACCCGAAGCACGTTGTGGGCTCCGCCCGGATGAGGCTCCAGGCCGGGGTCGCCGATCGGGATGCCGGCGCGAAAGGCTTGCAGCGCCGCCACGCGGTCGACGACATCTGACCGCGTGCGGACGGTGTGGCGGTCGCGGGGGCCGCCGCCGCGCGGCGTGCGAAAGGGATCCCGCTCGGAGAGCAGCGCCGCCGCCACCGAGGCCTCGCGGAGGACGCCGTGCCGCGCTCCCGCAAGCAGAAGCCGCGCGAGCCGCGGATGCGCGGGCAGCCGCAGCAGATCGTGGCCGAGCGGCGTGACCTCCTCGCGGCCTGCGGCGGTCGTTGCCACGGCGCCGAGGTGCGCGAGCAGGCTGCGGGCGTTGCCTACCGCCTCGGTCGGTGGCGGATCGAGCCACGCGAAGTCATTCGCCTCGCCGAGGGCCAGCAGCTGCAAGAGCGGACCGGCGAGGTCGCCGCGGACGGCTTCGGGCAGGTCGGCGGCGGGGCGATGCTGGTGGGCCGACTCGTCCCAGAGCCGCCAGCAGATGCCCGGCGCCGTGCGGCCCGCGCGGCCTGCCCGTTGGTCGGCCGAGGCCTTCGAGATGGGCACGAGTTCCAGTCTGGGCAGGCCGGTGGCGTGCGACACCAGGCTCTGCCGCGCGAGTCCCGAATCGATCACGGCCGTCACGCCCGGGATCGTGAGCGACGTCTCCGCGACGTTCGTCGAGAGGATCACCTTGCGGCGGCCAATGTCGGCCAACACGCGGTCCTGCTGGTCGGGAGGCAGGTCGCCGTAGAGGGGCAGCACGGCGATTCCCTGGCGGTCGAGCGACGCCCCGATCTCCTGCTGGCAGCGAATGATCTCGCCAACGCCGGGCAGAAACACGAGCACGTGTCCGTCGGTGCCGCGGACGGCCTCGGGCACCGCCGTCGCCACCCGTTCGACCAGGTCGCGGCGGTCGCCATGCCGGAGATACCGCGTCTGCACTGGGAACACCCTGCCCTCCGCCGATACCACCGGGCAGCCTCCAGCGGCACCACCCAGGAGCGCCGCGACCGGAGCAGCTTCGAGCGTGGCGCTCATCACGACGATCCGCAGGTCGGGCCGGAGCGTCTCTCTGAGTCTGACGAGCAGACCGAGGATCACGTCCATCTCCAGCGACCGCTCGTGGAACTCGTCGAGCACGATCGCCCCGATCCGCTCGATGGCCATGTCGCCCACGAGGCGGCGAAGCATGATCCCCGTCGTTTCCACCACGAGTCGCGTGTCGCGGCCCACGCACGACTCAAACCGCACCCGGTAGCCCACTTCGCCACCAGGCTCGCCACCGCGGAGACGCGCGATCTGCCGGGCGACCGCCCGGGCCGCGAGCCGACGGGGCTGGAGCAGGATGACCTGCGAGTCCAACGGCAAATCATCCAGGATGGCCGCCGGCACGAGCATCGTCTTTCCCGACCCCGGCGGGGCGGTCACGACCACGGCGCCGGTTCGTGACGCAGCCACGACCTCGGCGAGAACGGAAGCGACTGGAAGGTCGGCGGGCAGGCGTGTCATGCCCGTCATGGTACAAGCCAGGCGGCGGAAGGCGCGGGTTGGTGAGAAAGCGTCACTCTGGCGAGCGAGGGGCTGCCCGTGCCCAGGAGTCGGGCTATGGGAGCAAGCGGAGCCAGGATGGCGAAGCGCAGCGGACATGCAGTGAGTCGAGGCCTGGAGGGCCGAGACGAACGTCCGGCGACGGGCATGGGCAGCTCTGAGCGGCGCACCACGCCTTGCGCGGTTGGGCCCCCTGATTCCGCTACGCGTCTCCGCGGAGTTCGAACTTGTACTTTCCAGGATTCGGCACCGGGTAGCGGCCCTCCTCATCGGCCACGATCGGTGCCGGCGACTCCATTGTGAGGTGCTCCACGCCCGCGGTCAGGTCCTCTGGGCAGTCGAGCATCTCCTGAAAGGTCACCGGCCGGCCGACGTGGGCCGAGAACCGCCCCATCGCCGTGACGAGGCTCGCCTCGGCGCCGCGGACGGCCTCGTTGTAGGGTTCGTCGGCGACGATCGCCTCGATGAAGTGGTCCCATTCACGGCGATACGGATTCGGCTCTGGCTGCTCGGCTGTCCAGAGGATGTTGTCCTTCGCGATCTGCTGCGACTTGTAGATCGTCGGCTTTGCGGGCGAGTGGCCGCTCGTCGAGATCGTGAACGCCCCCTTCGAGCCCTGCCCGTAGACGCCGAAGTGCTGCCGGCAGTTGTTCATCAGGCGGTTTTCATAAAAGAACTTCGCCCCGTCCTCAAACGTGTATTCGATGCTGTACACGTCGAGGTTCTGGTCGGTGATCTTCCCCTTGTAATGCCGTCCACCCACGGCATCGGCCGTGACGGGCCATGCCCCCTTCATCATGCAGACCTCGTCGATGTGGTGGATGCAGTAATCGCTGAACACGCCACCGCTTGCCCAGAGGAAGCTGTGGAACCGCTTGATCTGCCACATCAGCTCGCTCATGCCCTCGGGGCCTGGAGCGAGGTCGAGGTCGTGGGGCGGGGTGTGGCTGCGGTAGCCGCGGAACGCGATCAGGTCGCCCGCCTCGCCGGCCCGCAGCCGCTCGAGGAGTTCCTGACGTCGATCGCAGTGGCGGCACATCAGGCCCACGGCCACCTTCAGTCGCTTGGCATCGGCCTGCCCGGCCAGTTCGATGATCCGCTTTGTGCTCGGGCCGTCGACCGAGACGGGCTTCTCCATGAAGACGTGCACGCCCTTCTCGATCGCGTACTTGAAATGAGCGGCGCGAAACGCCGGTGGCGTGGTGAGGAGCACGATCCCGCCGGCCGGGAGCGAGTCGATTGCCCGCTGGTAGGCGTCGAACCCGATGAACGTGCGGTCGTCGGGCACGTCCATGCGGTCCTTGAACTGCTCGTCCAGCGATCGCTTCACCGACGCGATCCGCTCGGGGAAGACGTCGGCCATCGCCGTGAGCTTCACGCGGCCGCCGCGGGCGTCGAAGGCATCGATGATGGCGCTGCCGCCCCGGCCGCCACAGCCGACGAGTGCCGCGTGGATCTCATCGCTGCCGGCGACGTGCACGCCGCCGGGGGCAACCGCGGGCGTTGCTTCCGCCGTGGTCCCCTGCCCCTCCTCGGCGGCCGCAACTGCCGACGAGGCGATCACCGCGCCGGCCGCTCCGAGAAAACCCCGGCGACTGGAGGCGGTGCTAGCGGTGCGTGTGTGCGGCATGAGAGCAACTCCGGTTTTGGTGCAAGCGAGAAAGACAGCGGAGAACGGAAGCTGGCGAAGGGGTTTCAGGTCAACCGCCGTAGGCAGCGGCCGTGTGCGTGATCGCGAGGTCGTCGCCAAGCGGCCGGTGCGGCCGGATGCCGAGCCGTGCGAGCGCCGCGTGATACGAGCGCACGCCCTCCGCTGCCGCGAGTTGCTCGTCGGCGACGGCACGGAGGTGCCGGACAAACTCCAGTTGGTGCTCGGCGGCGTTGATCTTGCGGCCGAAGAGGGCCACGCGGGCCCCGTGCCGCTTCGATTCCTCGACGAGGGAAAAGGCGTCGTGCGTGGTGCCAGCCGCACCGCCGAGAATGCCGACGATCAGCGACCGGTCGTAGCCTGCGAGCTGTTCGGTGACCTCAGGGCCCAGGTAGGGAATCTTGAGAAACACTGGCCGCCCGGACCGTGGCACCCCGGCGAGGGCCCGCACGACGTGGTCGGCGACGAAGCGGTCAATGCCGCGCGGCGCGGCGACACCCGCCTGCGTGAGAGCGTTGGGAAAGAACACCTCGAGGAAGTGGCGAAACCCTGTCTGCTCGGCTTCATGGCGGAAGTCACGGTAGGCCGTCAGCATCGCCCGGTCGGCGGCCGCTTCGCCATTGAGAGTGATCGAGAACAGGCCCAGATCGACGGCCGGCCTGCCGTCTCGCGGTGGCTCGAGCCGACCCCACTGGGCGTGTGGGATCGTCGTGGTGGAAAAAGGAAGCGCCGGCTGGCTCGGGTAGGCGCCCGTGCCGGCTGCGAGCCAGATGTCGGTGGTGTCGTTCATCCGCACGGCGGGCGTGACCGGCGAGTTGGCAAACAGCCGCTCTTCCACGGCGAGGACGTCGCTCGTGCTCGCGCTCATGAGCATCACGTCGACGAGGCCCTCGGCGACGATTTCGCGGATATGGCTGCGGAAGTCGGCCATCGACCGAAAAGGCCCGCTGCCAGGCTGCCCGCCCGCTGCCAGTCCGGGGGCCGCGAGGCCGAACGCCATGTCGGCATCCTTGGCGTCGGCCAGGATGAAGTCGCGGCAGCCCGGGTCGGCCAGGAGCCGGGCGAGCTTCGCGTCGAGGGTTTTCTTCGGCGGGGCGAGGGATTCAGTCATGGACCGGAGTCTAATCGGGCGGTTTCCCGCCGCCCCAGGGCATGCTTGAAAAACGTACAATGTTTACGATATTTCGCACATCGGCTCCGGTATCGTCTGTGCTGAGCACTGGTCTCCAATCCGCACAACGTTGGAATTACCCATGTCCACCAGCTATCGCTTCTCACTCGGTCCTTGGAATATCCACCCCGGCGCCGACCCAT
>QWPO01000053.1 GCA_003669255.1 Planctomycetota bacterium
AGCGTGATTGTCCGCGGGTAGGAAGTCATTCGATCACCCTCCTCAGGAGAACCGCATCCCAGACGTTGTGATCCTTGCCCGGCTCGTGGGCCACGGGGATCGAGCGGTCAATGACGTAGAATGCTCGGTGAAAACGCACTGAATCGGGATCCCCCGGAACCATGCTGGTCGCCGGGGCGACCGACTCCCGCAGCGTGATCCAAACACCAAAAAGATGAGAGCGGGGGGTTGCGACGTTGGCGAGTCGAGTTGCGGTGTAGAGCTTGTGGGCCAAGCTGTAGTCCTGGGCCGTTTTGAGTGCGGCGTTAACGTCCTCAATGGGGAGAGTGGCGAAGGTGGCGGTGCCGGACAGCGAGAGCATGGCCTGGAGAGATCGGGCGGGCTTGTCGCCCAGTTTCGCGCCATTGTTGCGATCCGATACTTCTACGGCTGACGGATCGTCGGCGCGAGTCTTCACCGCACTAGCGGAAACACCGTTGGTCCCGGCGAGCGATCCGGCCACTACTGCATTCCAAACATCGTCGGCAACGACGGTGTTGAGGTTCACCCGTCCCGGTTCACGATAGGCCGAAAGCTGGTTGACCGGTGTCGTGACAGCGTCGATGCCGGCGAGATCACGAAGGGTGTCGGTGAAGGCATCGGCACCCACAGTTCCGTGGATCCCGGCAAAACGCGTCGGCACCGTCACGGCGTCGAAGAGCGGCGGGCTCTTGAGCGTCTTGAGCAGTCCGGGAAGATAGTTGTCATCGGCTGCCACCGGGGCTAGCGACGGCTTGGTGTATTCCTTGAGCAAGTTCGCTGAATCGAGTCTGTGGACGAGGAGGAGTTCCGGTGAACCATTGAGCGGGCGATTCGGCCAGTGGAACCACACCGGGTTGTCGGTAGGGGCAGCGCCAGGGGTCAGCGGCCCGAGCTTGATGCTCGGCGCCGGGACGGCCGCTGGGAAATCCGACTTCCAGAAGGCCGTTGCCCCGCTGGCGACCCGTGTCGTTTTCGATGGCGGGGCCGGGGGGGCACCCGGGGCAACCGGTGTACGATTTGCGACTTGGACCGTGGCCTGATCGACGACCCGGTAGATGGCCATGCCGGTCAACTGCGGCGTAGTCAGGTTCGAGGGGTCGACGGTGGGATTGACGGTCCAGGCGTTGTCGCCCTTCTTAACGGTCGCGGCCGGGTCGGTGAGCCGCTCGAGATACACCGTCGCGTCGCGCGGCTGGCCCGGCGGGCGAAGAGTCCCCGGAACGCGGAATGAACCAAGGGCGACTTTTGAGGCGGCCGCGTCGATGTCGACCGGCAGGGTGTTTGTGCCGTGCAGGCAGAGCCAGCCGTCTGCCGCGATCCGGGGGGTGCTCGTCACCGTGATGCCGCTCGGCGTCAGTTCGTTGGTGGCCGGGGTATTCGTATCGAGGCGGACGTAGCTAGTCTGGCCGTCCGCGACGATCCTCAGCCGCCAAACCGGACAGACATTCGGATCGAGTGAGTTGACGAGTGCTCCGCCAGACTTCCGCCCGAGGTCGACCGCGTCGAGTGGCCCCTTCGCGAGATTCGTTGGCTCGTTGTCGCGGTAGGCGTCTAAGGCGGCATCGATTGGTTCAGCCGACACGGAGACGGGCGGCTGACCGGCTGCCGTCATTGCGTAGGCCTTGGCATTCCAGGGACGGTGCAGCATCACGAAAAATTCGCCCGTCGTGTCGTCCTCCCAGGCGCTCGTCTCTGTGATCACGATTTCGGGCCGCTCCGTGCCGAAGACGAGTTTCCTGTCTGTCACGCCCGCGTCGATTTTGCTCGCGTCGCCGTCCACTTGCCAGCCATTGCTCGGGTCTTCGTCATACTCGAAGGGAGTCATCGTCGAGTCTGCATCGCGATACTCGACGACGTTGGCCGCCCATTGGGCGCACTTCGCCGCGTCGAATCCCTTGGTGCCATCGGGATCGTTCGAAAGCAGCCAGAGGAGAAGGTAGAGATCCTGGAAGTAGGCCTGGCGCTGAAGGTAGTAAGCGTGATTCGGGTTGTAACCGCCGGTCGGCTTCTCGGAAGTGAGCGGGCGGTTGAGGTCGAATCGCTCCCCCCTGGCAATCTCACGCCCCATGAGTCCCGTGAAGAACCCGGTCGTCGTATCGATTGCGGAGTAGAACTCCCGGCTCTGGTTCGGATCGCCCGTAAAATAGTTCCAGAGCGTCCGCTGGGAATCGGAGATGTACTTCGCGGCCGTTCCCGTGACGACTGTCGTGTCCCAACTGTCGGTCGTCACCCGCAGCCTTGCCTCCTCGCAGAAAGAGCCGAGCATCGCCTCCATGCGCGGGGGCAACTTTGCGGAGTCGATGTCGTAGGGCCGGAGGACGTTCTCTAGTTCGGAGAGGTTAAAAAGATTCCCGTTGGGATTGGTGAGCGTCGTGGCTGTGTTAAGCCATGAATTGCGGGGTGCTCGCGTATCCAGGCGGATTTCGTACGGATCATCCCTCGTCTCTACGTCGGGGGCCCTGTTCGTTGACCATTCCGCTTTTGCGTACACCATCCGGGGCACGACTCCCGAGGTGCCGGCTCCGACAGCGGTTGTCTTCATGCGGCCGTGGAGATCAGGCGGCGCGTTGTAGGCGGCCCGTGGTTTCGGAACAGTTCCGGTCGGAGAACTGGTCTTTGTCCAGTTGAACCGGTCGCCGTCGTCGCCATTCCACCAGAGGGGGGGCACGCCGTCGTTGCCTGTCGTGCGCAGAGGATCGGTGGAGGCAGACGCTGGATTCGCGCGGGCACGATGGTCGTTGATCGCGCTGACGAGATCGTTCTCCTGCGGCTTTCCGGGACGTGTTCGGGGGAAATCGCGTTCGAGTTGGAGGCGGCAGTTCGCGCTGGTGAAGCGCGTCCCCGGAGCCCAACTGGCGTACGGGCTGCCGTATCGTCCCTCAATATCCATGACCTGCGGCGTGTTTGCGAAAACGCCGCTAGCATCGGCGGAATAAAACCGACTTCCGACACCATACTCGCCGTTCGCCTTCTCTCCGTCGCTGTTGGAGAGTCGGCTGGCGCGAACGCCGGTGCGAATATAGGCACTGGGGTTTTCGACTGGTCTGCCGTTGGCGGCGGTTAGCAATTCCGTCGTGGAACGCCGTTTTGGTGGATAGAGTGTGTCGTCGTCTGGAAAGAGCCTGCCGATGTCGATCTCCGGCGGCCCGTAGCCGCTGCCCATGGGCAGGGCCGCCAGCGCCTGGCCGGAGACCGGTACGTCTGTCCCAGAGGGCCAAAGGGTGTGGGTGCCGCTGTTCACGCTCGACGGGTAGAGCAGTTGTGACAGCGTGCCGTGGGCGTTGACGTTGATTCGCCCGTCGAGGTCGAGCACGAGAACTGAAGCGTCGAGAAGGACGCGATCACCGTTCGGGGAGATCACCGTGGGCAGCCCGAAGTCAATGAAGAACCCGTCCTGCTTGCCATCGTTGTCGTTGTCCGCGCCGTAGGCGAACCCCGATGGATCAACGAGCGACAGCGTTCCGAGCACGGCCGCCGAGGAGCCGGACTGCACAAATCCGACCTTTTTCACGATCGAAGACGAGATCAACGGGGCGCTGGGGGCATGGTCGTTCGACGTGTCGGCTGGGGCGATGTGCGCGAGGAAGGGGTTTTGGTCGTCGAAGCCGTCCCAAGGTTCGTGGGGGGATGTGCGAGTTCCATCTCCGGCGAACTCGCGCCCGTTGATCACGAGTTTACACGTGGTTCCGAGCGGTACCGGCTGATAAGGGCGGTTCCGAGGCTGATTGTCGACCTGAAGTCGAAAGCTCTTGTCGGCGTTTTCCGTAGCTCGCAGGATCCGATGGCTGCTCGGTTCACGGCCGGGGCCAAGAATCGTGACAATTCGGCCGTTGAGATCAGGAGCCGCAAAAGGAGCTGTTACCGCTGTAGTAAAGTACATGGCGGGAATCGTCAACAAGGGAGCCTGTTCATAGACCGCGAAATTGCCCCCCTCGCCGGCAGACGGAAGAGCGTCAGCCTGCAAGGTGTCGTAGCCATATTTGTCGGCGAGGAGCGACTCGAGCACGGTGGCGTCGACGCCTGCCGGGCGCGGATAGGCGACCCCGAAGGTAAGCGTTCGAGTGGAATTGGGGCTGACGTTCCCGCGCAGCACCCGCAGCATGACGGTGTCGAGAATCTGCGAATGGGGGAGCCGAACGTTGTCGCTACGAAGCGACAGTCTCGAAAACGACTTGGCAGTCTCGCGGGCCCTCGTCGTGACAACGAGATAAGCCGCCCCGAGCATCATGAACAGCGTAAGCATGGACAGAACGACAAGCAGCAAAACACCGCGACGTTGCCTGGTCTCGCGAGATTGGTATGAGCGTGAGTTGTTCATGGTTGCGAGGATTTCCACTAGGTCGCCAGCCGCTTGCCCGGCGTGGCGACGGTCATTCGAGAAGGCGTGAGGTAGCGCTCAGCGTGAATAGGCACTTGAGCCTTCGACTACGATCATCTGTTCGGCCATCCCCACGGAATCGAGGAGCACGCGGACCGTCGAGCCGGGGTTCGGCCGAGGGCTCGCAAAGGTCACAAAGGCGCGGATCGTCCCGCCAACTGCGGAGTCGTCAACGCTTGCCATCAGGATCTGGCTCCATCGCTGGTACTGCGCGAACCTGCCTGCTTTTTCCGGGTCATAAATCACGACGCCGGGGTGAATGATCTCCTTGAACGTTCGGCCCGCGGGGATGTCGGCGACGTTCATCCTCAGGGACTCCGTGGCATCGTCGTAGAAGGCGGGCACGGTCAGCCCGGTCTCGTCGGTGGAGGTGCGGTTATGAAACACGACTACCGTGAGCTTCGCCACGTCACCGGCGACGGGCGGCCGCTCTCCGAAGTTGTCGGCGAGCGCGAGCGAGTAGAGGCTCGACATTCGTCCCTGGAATGCTCGCACTCCGCTGATCTGAGTGTTGATCGGAGGATCGTCAGCGCCGGTTCCCGGTGCCAGCACAACGTCATCCCGGTTTTGTGTATAGAGCCGAGTGGCCTGCCATGGCGCCGCGACCCCCGAAGGAGGTCCCGCCGACGAATAGATTCCGGTGGTCTTGAGCATCGCGCCGACGGCATTCGGAAAGTTTCCGTTTGGCCAGGATGAAAGCGGCGCGGCCCCTCTGTCGGCCTCGATCCGCTGGATGGCGGGATCGAAGACCCAGACGGCGCCGTTAATGCTGGCGGACGTCCCTGAGATGACCACGGAGTCGGCCCGGGTGAGCCCGAAGGTGACCGCGTCGGCCAGTCCGTTGGCGGCGGCGGTGGCTGCCCGATCGAGCACGACGGCGCGGGCGGCCTGCGACTGTCCGGCAGGCACGAGCGAGACGACACTCGTGAGACCGATGGCGAGGATGCCGATCGAGATCAGCACCTCCATAAGCGTGATGCCCCTGCGGGCGGTTGGAATGGTCATGGTCACCTTCCTCCAGCCGTGATTTCGGAGCGGATGAATTGCTGGGATGTCGCCAGCGCGGCCGCGAGAGCCGTTGCATTCGTCACGTCGATCGCGGCGCGAATCGGCATGCACTCGGCGGTCTTGACGATGCCACTGGCTGGGTCGATGCCGATCCAGTAGGAGTCGCCATACTGCCAGTTAAACCCCGTGCTGTCGTCGGCGGGGTCGTATCCGGCGTTGGCCCAAGGATTGGTGGTCGCCCTGTCAACGCGACCAACCAACAGGAACACCGGGCCGGTGAAGGTTTGCCGCGTGGAGAACGCAGATCCATCCGTCGCAGTCGATTCGGTGAAGATCTGCCTGACGCGGCCGGTCGCGTCAAAGAGGACGGTCACCGCCGAGATCGCCGTGCCGGAAGACATGAATCGGTTGTACGTCGAGTTGCCGTAGCCCGACCACGCAAGATCGACACAGCGACTGTCGGGGATCGTGAAAGCCTGCCCGCTCCGGACGGGTTGGCGAAGGATCTCAAATGGGTGAAGGTCGGGAGTCGTAGTCGGCCAAGGGGTATTTCGTTCCGACTGACCCGCGAGTTCTGAGGCCGAAGCGGAGCCTCCGAGTGATCCCCGTAGTCGAACGCCGTAAGCCCCCCCCGCGACAAGTTCGTACCAGGCGTTGTTGCCGTCAAACCGGATCAGGTCACCGGTTTGAAGATTGCGGGCCGACGGAATCACCTCGCCAGAACCCGTGTAGCCATCGACGAAATTGAGCGTCCTAGTTAGTTGTCCGCTGCCCGTGATTCTTGCTCGCGACATCAGCGAATCGCCTCTGTAGACCTGCGGAATACCGGCCTGAAACAGGTCGATCGCGTAGGTGGCATTCGAATTCGTCGGGGGGCGCACGAACGACACGCCGGCCCACTCTGGTCGCCCGATGGCCCGCGACTGGGCTCGGGCGACGAACGTCGAGGCGA
>QWPO01000113.1 GCA_003669255.1 Planctomycetota bacterium
AGCGTGATCCATACGCCGAAGAGGTGCGACCGAGTGGTGGCGGTGTTCGCGAGCCGCGTCGCGGTGTAGAGCGAGTGTACCGGTGCAAATTTCGCTGCGTCGTCGAGGGCCTGATTAGTGTCCTCAATCGGATTCGCTGCCGCCGGGGCGCTGCCGGATAGCGCTAGGAGCGCCTGGATCGACTTCGCCGGAGCAAGCGAGAGCTTCGCGCCGTTGTTCGGTGGCGTGGTGTTTGGATCATCTCCCCGGGTCTTCACCGGCCCGTCGGGATCGCCGTTGGTCTTCACGAGGGGCCCGGCTACGACTGCGTTCCAAACGTCGTCGGCGACAACCGTGTTGAGGTTCACACGGCCCGGCTCGCGATAGGCCGAGAGTTGGTTTACCGAGGTCGTCACCTGATCGATGCCGGCGAGGCGTGCGAGGTTTCCTGCGGTGTCGGCAACGGTACCATGAATCCCGGCAAAGCGGGTGGGCACGGTCACCGCGTCGAGCAGCGGCGGGTTGTTGAGCGAGCGAAGCAGGCCGACAAGGTAATTGTCGTCGCCGCCCGGCGGCTTGAGTGAGGGCTTTGTGTAGTTCTTCAGAAGGTTTTCAGAGTTTTGCCGCGGCACGAGGAGCAATTCGGGCGAGCCGTTGAGCGGGCGGTTTGGCCAGTGGAAGGCGAGCGGCCGATCCTCCGCGGCGGTGCCGGGAGTAAGTGGAGCGAGCGTCACGGTCGCCGCGGGGACCGCCGCAGGGAAGTCCGACTTCCAGAAAGCCGTCGGACCGCTGGCGACCCGCGTCTTCTTCGATGGCGGGGCGGGGGGGACGCCAGGGGCGACCGGAGTCCGGTTCACCACCTGCACGGTCGCCTGATCGACGACCCGGTAGACCGCCATCGCCGCGAGTGCGGGGCCGGTCAAATTAGTCGGATCGGCAGTGGGATTAAGCGTCCAAGCGGCGTCGCCGCGTTGCACACGAGCTGAGGGATCAGTGAGGCGCTCGAGGTAGATCGTGGCCTCGCGATTCACCCCCACAGGGCCTGCCGTACCGGGCACGCGGATCGAGGTGAATTTCGCTGAACGCGCGGCGGGATCGACCGTCACAAATGGGGAGTCCGCGGTCGGTCGGAGGCAAAGCCATCCGTCTGCGGGCACCCGCGGCGTGGTCGCTGGTCCGATCCCAGCCGGGGCGATCTCGTCGCCGCTGGCTGTAGTGGTGTCGAGTCGTACGTAGCTCGTCTCGTCGCCGGCCACGATACGCAGACGCCAGACGGGATAGATGTCCTTATCGAGGGAATTTACGCGATCTCCACCCGACTTGCGGCCCAGGTCGAGTTGGTCGAGCGGCCCCTTCGTGGTGTCATTGTCTCTGTAGGCGTCGAGTGCGGGATCGACGGGCTCTCCGGAGATCATCACTGGCGGGTCGGCGTTGGTGGTCTTCGCGTAGGCCTGGGAATTCCACGGGCGGTGGAGCATCACGTAAAGCTCACCGGTCGTGTCGTCTTCCCAGGCGCTCGTCTCGGTGATCACGAGTTCCGGCCGCTCCGTGCCGAAGACAAGTTTCCTACCTGTCACGCCCGCGTCGACCTTGCTCGCGTCGCCATCCACCCGCCACCCGTTAGTCGTACTCGGGTCCGCGTCGTATTCGAACGGCGTCATTGTCGAGTCGGCGTCCCGGTATTCGACGGCGTTCGCGGCCCACTGCGCACACCTGTCGGCATTGAAGCCCTTTGTGCCGTTGGCGTCGTTCGAAAGCAGCCAGAGAAGCAGGTAGAGGTCCTGAAAGTAGGCCTGCCGCTGGAGGTAGTACCGGTGATTGGGGTTGTAGCCGCCAGTCGGCTTTTCGGAGGTGAGGGGCCGGTTGAGGTCGAACCGCTCCCCGCGGGCGATCTCCCGGCCGATGAGCCCCGTGAAGGGACGGGAGCCGTTTGTCGTGCCGATCGAGGAATAAAACTCCTTCGGGTCGCCCGAGACGGCGCGCCATAGGGCGCGCTGGGAATCGGCAATGAGCTTAGAGGCGGTGCCGGTAATGACAGTCGTGTCCCAACTGTCGGTAGTCAGCCGCAGCCGAGATTCCTCGCAGAACGACCCGAGAAGCGCCTCCATCCGTGGCGGAAGCTTGGCCGAGTCGATGTCGTAAGGGCGGAGGACGTTTTCGAGTTCGGAAAGGTTGAAGAGATTGGCGAAAGGATTGGTGTTCGTGGAGGCCGTTGACAGCCAGGAATTGCGCGGGGCGCGCAAGTCGAGGCGGAGTTCGTACGGGTCGTCTCGCGTCTCGACGTCGGGATCGGTGTCTGTCGACCATTCCGCCTTCGAGTAGAGGGTGCGCGGCACGACGCCGGAATTGCTCGTGTCGGGTCCGACGGCGGCCGTCTTCATCCGGCCGTGGAGATCGGGCGGGGCATTGTAGACCGCGCGCGGCAAGAAGTCCTTCCCCGGATTACCCACTGTCTTCGTCCAGTTGAAGTCCTTGCCGGCGGTGGCGTTCCACCACAGCGGCGGCACGCCTTCGTTCCGTTCGGTGCGGAGCGGATCGGCTTTTTCGCTGTCGGGCCGAAGCGCGGAGCGGTGGTCGTTGACGGCGCTCGCGGCGTCGTTCTCGTATCGCCGGCCAGGCCGCATCTTCGGCATGTTCCGAGCAGACCCCGGCAGATGCTCATTTGCGAGGCGGACTTGAGCGCTGGTGAACCGTGCGACTGGCGGCCAAAACGACGCCACGTCACCACCGCCGTATCTTCCCTCAATAGTGTCGGTCTGAGGGGTGTTAGACAGCGTCACGCCATCGTTACCGATCGAAAAGAACCGGCTGCCAGGTCCATATATCCCATTGGCCTTTTGCGGATCTTGGCCGCTCAAGCGCTGCGCATTGACCCCGAACTGAAAATAGGCCGCCGGATTTTCAATCGGTTTGCCGTTCGCCACAGGAATCGGGTCCACGCGAGTGCGGTACTTCTGTGGATACAGCAGCCCGTCGTCGGCAAACAGCCGGCCTACCGCCACTTCCGGCGGCCCATACCCGGATCCGAGCGGGATGCCGGTGAACGCCCCGCCAGGGAGAGGCACGGTCGGGCCCGACGGCCAGAGTTGATGAGTGCCGTTCGTGGAATTGGCCGGGTAGATCATCTGCGACAGCGTGCCGTGTGCGTTGACGTTAATCCGGCCGTCGAGATCGACAACCAGCACCGACGCATGGAGGAGCACCCGATCGCCGTTGGGGGAAATGATGGTTGGCAGGCCAAAGTCGAGGTAGAAACCGTCGGGAACGCCGTCGTTATCGTTATCGGCTCCGTAGGAAAAGCCGGAGGGTTCCGGAGTGGTGAGCATCGACAGCTTAGCCGGGGCCGTTCCACTGTTTAAGTATCCAGCCTTCTTTACGACCGACGATGAAATCGACGGACTTGACGGCGAGTGGTCGGGCGACATGTCCGCGGGCGCGACGTGGGATAGGAATAAGTTCTGGTCGTCAAATCCGTCCCACGGTTCGTTTGGAGACGTGGGAGTGCCATCGCCCGAGAACTCGCGGCCGTTAATCAACACCTCACAGTCTGTGTTCGCCGGGACAGCCTGGAAGGGCCGGTTCCGCGGTTGGTTGTCAATCTGGAGGCGGTATGACTTCTTGTTGTCGTACTTGTTGCCGTTGTCGGTGGCCCGGAGGATCCGGTGGCTCGAGGGCTCGCGGCCGGGGCCGAGGACCGTGATCACGCGGCCGTTCAGGTCGCATGCCTCGAAATCGGCAGGAATCCCCGACGTTGGGAAGAACGCTGGGATCGTAAGCAGGGGCGCCTGCTCGAAGACGGGGCGGTTTGCCCCCTCGTCGCCGAGGGCCTTGGCGTAGCCGCGGAGTGTGTCGTATCCGTACTTGTCAGCGAGAATAGACTCGAGAGAAGGGTCCCCCAATACTCCCGAAAGTTCCGGAAACGCGAGTTTTAGCGATAGCGCTCGACCGGTCGGGTTTGTACTCCCTCGAAGCACGCGCAGCATCACGGTATCGAAGAGTTGCGAGTGCGGTAGGCGGACGTTGTCGCTGCGGAGCGAGAGGCGAGCGAACGACTTCGCCGTCTCCCGTGAGCGCGTGGCGACGACCAGATAGGCCGCCCCGAGCATCATGAACAGCGTGAGCATCGAGAGCACGACGAGCAGCAGCACGCCACGGCGCTGCGGAAAGTCGCTTTGTCTGTGAAGCCGCTTGTGTGTGATCATGTGTCGTATCTTTCTCGATCCGCCGGTCGCTTGCCTCGACCGCCGGTGACATTCCCCGTCCGCAATCCTCATCGCGTGTAGCCGCTGGCCCCTTCGATCACGATCATCTGCTCCGCCATGCCCACAGAGTCGAGGAGAATACGAACTTCACCCCCAGTTGGCGGCGGGCTGGCGAAGGTGCAGTAGGCCACCAATCCTGTTGGCGAGTCGTCGACGCTAGCCATCAAGAGCTGGCTCCATCGCTGGTAATGAGCTTCCTCGCCAAACCGCTGTGTCTTCTTTGAATCGTATACAACGGCCCCCGGACGAATCACTTCCTTGACGGTTCGCCCTGCGGGCAGATCCTTAGAATTCAAAGTCAATGACTGTGTCGCCGGATCAAAGGTCGCCCGCACAGTCAAATCGCCATCTGCCGATGGAGAGCGGTTGTGAAACACGACGACCGTGAGCTTCGCCACGTCACCCGACAAAGGGAGTCGCTGATTGGTGTTGTCCGCGAGGGCGACGGAGAAAAGAGACGTCATCCGGCCTTGGAACGCTCGGGCACCGGCGGATTCGCGGTTCACGGGCGGATCATCGGGACCGGTTCCCGCGCTTGTGACGATGTCGTCGCGACTCTGAGCCAACAGTCGCATCACCTGCGGCGGTGCCGGGTTCGTAGGGGCTGCGACCAGCGGCGAGGGCGAGTAAACACCCGTTGTCCTGAGCACGGCACCGGCGGCGAACGGAAAGTTGCGTGGGCCGGAATGCGTGGCAAGCTTCCAGTGCGTATCGAGATCTCCGAGAACGGGATCAAAGATCCAGACCGCGCCGCGTGTCTGATCGGCGGACGTCCCGGAAATCATCACCGAGTCGGCGCGTGTGAGGCCGAAGGTCACGGCGTCGCTCAGGCCGTTGGCCGCGACGGTGGCGGCCCTGTCGAGCACAACGGCCCGGGCGGCCTGTGATTGCCCGGCGGGGACGAGCGAGACGACGCTCGTGAGTCCGACGGCGAGGATGCCGATCGAGATCAGTACCTCCATGAGTGTGATACCCTTGCGGGTGCCCATGTTGCGCATCTCACCTACCCCCTGCCGGCATCTCGGCTCGAATGAAATCCTGCGATTTGACGACAGTCGATTGCCGCGGATTGCACTCGGCCGTCTTCACGATCCCGCTCGCCGGATCGATGCCGATCCAGAACGAGTCGCCGTACTGCCAGTTCGCGCCGAGAGTGTCGTCGGCCGGGTTGAGCGTTGGCGCGAATGCCGCTCCGGCCCGATCCACTCGGCCAACGAGCAGATACACCGGGCCGGTGAACGACATCCGTCGCGGTGTTGCAGAATCCTCGATGAACAACTGCCGCACGCGGCCAGTCGCATCGAACAGGATCGTCACCGCGTTTATGGTCGTGCCGGGAGTGAAAAAGAACTGGTAGTTCGAATTGCCGTATCCCGACCAGGCGAGGTCGATGCAGCGGCCGTCGGGAATCGTGAAGGCTTGCCCGCTTCTCACTGGCTGGCGGAGGATTTCGAAGGGATGGCCCACGCCGACGGGTGGCCAAGGGGTGTTGCGATCTGTCTGACCGGTGCGGTCGCCCGTGGACTGTGACCGGAGCAACACGGTCATCGCATTCTCCCCGAGTTCGTACCAGGGACCGGCACCGTCAAATCGGATCAGGTCGCCTTTAGTGACTTTGCGCTTCGTAAAGTCAGGAGGAGGAATGCCATCCCAATTGACGGCCCTTTCGCCGCCTTTGTTGAAGGTCACATCCCCAGGGTCGACTGTGATCGTGACAGTCGAGTCGAGCGACTCTCCTCGATAAACCTGCGGCACGCTCGACTGGAAGAGGTCAATGGCAAAAGTAGCGCTCGCATTTGTCGGAGGGCGGACGAAAGATACCCCCGCCCACTCGGGCCTGCCGATCGCCCGGGCCTGTGCCCGGGCAACAAAGGTAGAGGCCACGCGCGCCGCCTCACGGCTTCGACGGTTCTCCGTTGTGCTTGCGACGTTCGGCAGCACTGTCACGGCCAGGAGGCCGATGATCGCGACGACGACGAGCAACTCGACGAGCGTCATGCCGGCGCGGCGGTGGTGGGTGCTGGCCATAGCGGCCACCTGACTACTTTGTGATGAGGTCGTGATTGGTGATGTTGTCGCGGGCTGC
>QWPO01000205.1 GCA_003669255.1 Planctomycetota bacterium
ACGCGGTTGACGAGGAAGCCCGGGCTGTCGTTGACGACGACCGGGCACTTGCCGAGCCGCTTGGCGTGGGCGACGGCACACGCCACCGTGGCATCGCTCGTCGCCGGCCCACGCACCACCTCGACGAGCGTCATCCGCCGCACCGGGTTGAAGAAGTGCAGCCCGCAGAACCTGGAGGGATCGGCGAGGCCCGCGGCCAGGCGGCCGATCGGATTGGTCGAGGTGTTGGTGGTGATCACAGTGCCGGGGCCCACCATGCGTTCGATCTCGGCGAGCACCTGCTGCTTGACGTCGGGCCGCTCCGTCACGCTCTCCATCACGATGTCGGCCGCGGCGAGGGCGGCGAGGCTCGTGGCGGTCCGCAGGCGGCCCGCGAGTTCGACAGCCCGGGCCTCGTCGGGCCGCTTCGCCAGGCGATCCCACGCGGCTTCCTCCAGGATGCCGGGAACGCTTGCGGCAAGGGCCTCGGGGTTCACATCGATGACGGTGACGGGCAGGCCAGCCCGGAGGTGGCTCGCGGCAATCCCGGCACCCATGATCCCCGCGCCCACGATGGCCGGCGCGACCGCCGGCACCGGTTCGCCCTTGGATGAGGGATCAATCCCGGAGTCACGGCGATTCCGCTCGCCGATCGCGAATACGCGCAGGATGTTTCGGGCGACCGGCGTTGTGGCGAGTTTTGCAAACGCTTCCGATTCGAGTCGCGAGGCCGTTGCGGCATCGACGGAGGCCCCGGCGAGAATCGTGCGGAGGATCGCGGGTGGCGCCGGATAGTGGCCGCCGGTACGGCCGAGAATCACGGCGGCGGTGGTGGCCTCGAGAAACTCCCGCTCGACCGGATCGAGATCAACCGGGGCGGCGAGCCTACGGCGGCGAGCGGCAATGAAGCCGTCGTCGCCACGGAGCACGAGCAGTCGCCGGGCCGACTCGACCGCCTCGGCAGCCGGCACGCAGGCGTCGACGACTCCGGCCCGCACGGCGGCGGCACCATCGAGGGGCTCGCCCGATGCCGCCAGTTCCACGGCGGGGCCGGGCCCGATCAACCGTGTGAGGCGGACAGTGCCTCCCCATCCGGGTAGCAGGCCGAGTTTGACCTCCGGCAGACCGAGCACGGTGTGTTTTTCGGACGTCGCCACGCGGAGGTCGCAGGCAAGCGCCAGTTCGAGACCGCCGCCGAGGCAGGTGCCGTCGACAACGGCGGCTGTGGGAAACGACGCCGACAGCTTCGCAAACACAGCCTTCCCGCGGTCGCACAGGTCGGCGATCTCGGCGGTTGAGAGCCTGCCGAGTTCCTCCAACCGCGACACGTCGGCCCCGGCGAAGAAGCTGCCGATCCGACCTGACAGCAGAATCACACCCCGCGGCCGCTCGTCCGCAAGCTGGTCGAGCACCCGGGAGAGTTCCTCGACGACCCTCCGCGTGAGCACGTTCTGCCGATGACCCGGCACCGTGACGGTGAGCCGCACGAACCCGTCGGGGTCTCGCTCGACGGCCAGCGTCTCCAGATCACGGTCGATCGCGGGCATTTCGGGGTGCTTTCGTCCGTTTCGCTTGCCTGCAGGACCAAAACCGGTAGTGTATCGGCAGTTTTCCCGGGCCACAGCGGCCTCAGCGGTTGCCGCTGCGGGTGCGTAAAATGGGTTCGGGCCTCGAGGCACGGAGGATCCAGCGTTCATGGTGAACCACGCTCACGAGTCGGCCGGTACGAGGCCACTGAACAGAAACTCCGCGTCAGGCCGCGGTTCGGTGTCGATGCAGGCGGTCGTCTGGCTGGCGCTCGTCGCCCTCGCCGTGGCCGGTAGGCTCTGGCAGCCGACCTGGAATGGCGAGCAGCTCTGGCATGCCACGCCGCTCGCCGCCGTGGCCCTCGCCGCAGGCTTTCTGTTTGCCAATCCACTCGTAGCCGCGAGCGTGCCTCTGGCGGCCCTCGCGCTCAGCAATCTTGTGCTGCCCGGTTACGGCAGCCTCGGCGTCGCTGCCGTGGTCTATGCCGCCACCGCCTGGCCCGTGCTGCTCGGCACATGCGGAGTCCTGGGGCAGGATCGGCCCCGCTGGCTGGCCGTGGTCGGCGGCAGTCTCGCCACCTCGCTCGTCTTCTTTTTGAGCACCAATCTCGCTCACTGGGCGTTCATGGCCGACTATCCGCGCACGATGGCGGGCCTTGGTGAATGCTTCGTGGCGGCACTGCCGTTCTACCGCTGGATGCCAGTGGGCGACGCCGCCTGGACGCTCGCCACCTTCGGGCTGATCGTGGCCGCAAGGATGGCTGCGGAGGCGGCGGCCACTCGCCGGCTCCGTCCGCAGGGGATTTCACCCCGGCCGCTTGACTGAGCGGAAAACCGGTCGAGAATGTCGCGTGCCTCGGTTGGTGGTGGCCCCTCGGCCTCCCACGACCTGATCTTGCCGCGGGAATGGCGGAATTGGCAGACGCGCCAGGTTGAGGGCCTGGTGGTAGTAATACCGTGCAGGTTCAAGTCCTGTTTCCCGCAGTTGCTTCTCTGTTTCTTTTTCCGCGAACTCCGGCCGCCTCGCTCCGGGTCCCCATGACCACGAACCCAGACCCCTCGTCCACGGACCAGACGGAGCCCGTGGACGCCACGGCCCAGTCGGAGTCCGTCTCTCCCTCGCGTCGGATTCAGATCGGCACGCAGCGTGCCGGTGTGACGCCGCCGTCGCTGGCGCCGAAGTACCAATACATTGCTCCGCCCGCACCGCGGGCCGATGACGCAGGAGCAACCGCTGCCGCCGGGGCGACGGCTGAGCCACAGACCGCTTCAGCGGGCGATGCTCCAGCCAGCGGCGAGCCGAGGCCGGAAGGCCGGGGCCCGCGAGACGGTGGCCGTGGCCGCCGCGACCGCCGCCGCGACGACAAGCCACGCTCGTTCGCCGACGCACTGCCACCCGCCCGCCGTGTCGCCGTCCCCAACATCCGCGGCGGCCTCGACGAGGATCTCGAGGCCGACTTCGAGGCGGCGCTCGAGGGCGTTGCAATCGATGCCCTGCTCGACGCCGGCGCCTCCGCGAAAGCCGAAGCACCGATCGATCCGGGTTCGCGACTGATGGCGACCGTGCTCTCGATTGGCCCAGATACAGCGTTCGTGGACCTTGGCGGTCGACGCCAAGGGGCGATGAAACTCGCCGGCCTCCTCGACGCCGGCATCGATCTCCCGGCCGTCGGCGACTCGATCGAGGTGTCGGTCGGCTCCCGGAACGATGACGACAACCTCTACGACGTCGCCCTCGCCAACCGCGCCGTCTCCGTCGAAGACTGGTCGCAGATCCAGGCGGGGATGATCGTGGAAGCCCGCGTCACGGCCGCCAACAAGGGAGGCCTCGAGTGCGAGGTCGCCGGCCTCCGCGGCTTCATGCCCGCGAGCCTGGTGAGCACCTGGCGGATCGAGAATCTGGAGGAGATGGTCGGCCAAACGCTCGACAGCCTGGTCACCGAGATCGTCCCCGAAGCCCGCCGGCTCGTGCTCTCGCGCCGGGCGGTCATCGAGAAGCAGGCGGCCGATGCCAAGGCCAAGATGCTCGAAACACTCGAGCCCGGGGTGGAGTTCGACGGCATCGTTCGTTCGGTCCGTGAGTTTGGCGCGTTCGTCGACATCGGCAACGGCGTCGAGGGCCTGATCCACGTCAGCGAGCTCTCGTGGGATCGCGTTGCCAATGCGGCCGACGTGCTCAAGGCGGGCGAGAAGGTCCGCGTGGTCGTCAAGAAGGTGGACCGCGAGACCGGCAAGATCGGCCTCTCGGCCCGCGACCTGATCGAGAGCCCGTGGAAGCGTGCCGGCGACAAGTATCACGTTGGCGCCACGGTGAAGGGCGTCGTGAGCCGGATCGCCCAGTTCGGTGCGTTCGTAAAACTGGAGCCCGGCGTCGAGGGGCTCGTGCACATCTCCGAACTCGCCACGCGACGGATCCGCAGCGTCAGCGACGTGGCCCGCGAGGGCCAACAGGTGGAGTGCCGCGTGATCACGATCGATCCCGACGAGCAACGGCTTTCGCTCTCGATCAAGGCGCTCGCACCGTCCCCTGCCTCGAAGGAGCAGCCTGCGGCCGAGGAGCCGGAGGCCGACGAGCCTGAGGCACCGCCGCCGGTCGTGAAGAAGCGGAACACGCCCCTCAAGGGCGGCACCGGCGGTAACCAGTCGCAGGGCGAGAAGTTCGGCCTGCGGTGGTGAGCAGCGGCCGCATCCGGACTGCGTAAAAGCCCAACGCCGTGAGGCGTGGGACGCGGCCGAAACAAACGCCGCGTCACGCGTGACCGCGCCCGAGGCCTTACGGCCTTCGGCTTTCCCAAACCGGTCAGAGTCGTTGCCGGTAAAGGCCCAACGCCGTGAGGCGTGGGACGCGGCCGAGATAAACGCGGCATCACATCCGACGTCATCACGGGTGACCGCGCCCGAGGCCTTACGGCCTTCGGCTTTCCCGGACCGGGTCAGCCGCCGATCGTCCGCTTGCCCATCCAGGCCACGAGCGGCTCTGGCACCGTGATCGTGCCGTCGGCGTTCTGGTGATTCTCCAGAATCGCGATGATCGCCCGGCTGATCGCCACAGCGGTGCCGTTGAGCGTGTGGACGAACTGCGTGCCCTTCTCGCCCGGTGTCCGGTAGCGGAGGGCCAGCCGCCGCGACTGGTAATCGGTGCAGTTGGAGGTGCTCGTCACCTCGCCCCACTCCCCCGCCTCGCCGCGGCCGGGCATCCAGGCCTCGAGATCGAACTTCCGGTAGGCCGGCCCGCCGAGGTCGCCCGACGCCGTGTCGATCACGCGATAGGGGATGCCGAGTCCGTCGAAGATCCGGCATTCCAGGTCGAGCAGGTGGCCGTGCATCGCCTCACTCGCCTCGGGGAGCGTGAAGGCAAACATCTCCACCTTCGTGAACTGATGCACGCGGTAGAGCCCGCGGGTGGCACGGCCATGGGCGCCGGCTTCGGTGCGGAAGCAGTGGCTGATGCCGCAGAGTTTGAGCGGCAGTTCGGCCGCCTCGAAGATTCGCTCGTGGTAGGCGCCGCCGAGCGTGATCTCTGCGGTGGCGATGAGCGAGAGATCGGAGTCGTTGACCGAGTAGATCTGCGTCTCCGGGCCGCGGGGCATGAAACCCGTGCCCTCGAGGATCGAGTCGCGGGCGAGGTCGGGGGTGGTCATCACCGTGAAGCCCTCGCGCATGAGGATCTCGACGGCATACCGCTGCAGGGCGAGTTCGAGCAGCACCCCGTCGCCGGTGAGGAAGTAGAAACCGTGCCCGGCCACGCGGGCGCCGGCTTCGAAGTCGAAGAGTTTCAGGCGGCCGCCGATCTCGACGTGGTCGAGCGGCTTGAAGTCGAACGCCCGCGGGGGGTGCTGTCCGCGACGGATCTCGACGGCGGCATCTTCGCCACCCACGGGGGCGGCCGGATGGGTGAGGTTGGGCACGGCGCGGAGGATGGCATCGGCCTCGGCCACGATCTCAGCCGACTTCGACTCAAGCGCCGAGATCTCCTCGCGGAGCCGGCGGCCCTCGGTCTTCTTGGCCTCGCGTTCGGCCGCGTCGGCCGCCTTGCCGATCGACTTGCTCACCTGGGCGGCGGCGGCGTTGAGCCGGTCGATGTCGGCCTGAAACTGCCGCCGCAGTTTGTCGAGGGTGGCAAACTTCGCGATGTCGGCCGACGACCCGCGGGCCCGGCAGTTGGCAGCGACGAGATCGATGTTGTCGGCAACAAAGCGGCGGTCGAGCACGGCAAACTCCGGCGGAAAGAGACGGCGCGGGGGCCGTGAGCGGCCCGGCAACGACGTTTATACTGTGGGGGTGGGACCGTCCGGGAATCACCCGGGCCCGGAGTTTGCCAGACACATGCCCGCCTCCGCCAGTGCCGTCACCGAGCCGCCAGTGTCACTGCCCGAGGCCGCCGCGCCTCGCCCCAAGGACCGGCCAAAGCGGCAGCCGCGTTACCACGTGATCCTCTGGAACGACGACGATCACACCTACCAGTACGTGGTCGCCATGCTTCGCCAACTCTTCGGCCATCCGCCCGAGAAGGGCTTCACGCTGGCGAAGCAGGTCGACAAGGACGGCCGCGTGGTAGTGCTCACAACCACCAAGGAGCACGCGGAGCTCAAACGCGACCAGATCCACGCGTTCGGCGCCGACCGGCTGCTCGCCCGCTCCAAGGGCTCGATGTCGGCGTCGATCGAGCCTGAAGCGAGCACGGGCTAGCCGAGCACCGGACGGACCTCGCCGGAGTTCGGCACAGGTTGAAAACCTGTGCTACGTGGCGGAGGGATCGGAGCAAGAACGACGAGCGAGGGGCTGCCCGTGCCCCTGAGTCGGGCTATGGAAG
>QWPO01000112.1 GCA_003669255.1 Planctomycetota bacterium
CTGGCCTCGTCCCACGCCTTACGGCGTTGGGCTTGTACGGAACATGGTGAAAGCCGACCGGCCGTGAGGCCGCGGGCTGTTTTCGCTAGGGACGAGGTTGGTTCTGGCCTCGTCCCACGCCTTACGGCGTCGGGCTTGTACGGAACCTTGTGAAAGCCGACCGTCTCCGCCCTACCTCGCCAGCGGTGCGATCGTGATCGAGTGCTTCACCGGCACGAGCCGCTCGCGGACCTTCGCCTCGAGCTGCTTCCAGCGACGCATCAGGCGGTCGTTGAGCACCTTCACCGCCGCCTGCGCCTCGGCGTCGTTGCCGATGCCCGGGATCTTCTGGAAGTCGGTGACGAGCTGCTTGATCATCATGGTCTCGTATGCCTGCTTGTCGGCCACCGCGGCCGAGAGAGCCGCAAACGGTTCGTCAAGCGGCGTTCGTGAAAACTCGGCCGCGAGGTTGATCCCCTTCTCGAGCTGCTCGCGGGTGAACATCTTCGCCTCCGTGCCCCATGTCACCACCACGCGGGGCGACTCCAGATTGCGAACCTTCAGCACGTAGCGGTTGAGGTCGTCGTTGAAGGGCACAAACGGCAGGATGCTCCGCGTGCTCGAACTCGCCGTGCCGTCGCCGTCGAAGCAGAACGGCCAGCGGCGGCTTTCGATGTCGAGAGTGATGTGCCCGTCGGCAGTCGCGCTGTTGGCCGCCACCGTCTGCCCCGCGGTGGCGCGAGTCGCGGCGGCCGCCTTGGCATCGACGCCGATCTCGGCGATACCTCCATCGACACCGAGCCCCTTGAGGAAGGCGTAGGCCATCAGGAGCTGGCCGTTGGGGCCGGGATGGAAGCCGTCACCGCCACAGACGTCGTACTGTGGGCCGCGGGCCTCGTTGGCCTTCCGCATGGCGTCGATCATCGCGGCATGGACGTCGGCAAAGCGAAGGTTTTTTTCCGCGGCTAGCTGCTTGTCGATGTCACGGAGATGGGCGAGCGTGTCGTTGTAGGCGACGTGGGCCGGCTGGTTGCCCAGCGACTGCCCCGGGCGGAAAAAGTTGGTGTCCACCGCGCCCGGCGATCCCACGACGACCGTCTTCACGCCGGACTCCTTTAGGCGGTCGAGCACCTTTCGCATGTTGGCGTCGTACGTCTCGCCAATCTCGGGCTTCCAGGGCTGGTAGCCGCCGTCATTCATGCCGTAACAGAGGGTCGCGACGGTGGGGTGGAAGACAGCCAGATCGTTGATGGCCCGCCACGCGAAGCCGTCCGCCTTCTCGCCCGACCAGCCGAACTGCATCACCTCCACGTCGGGAATCCCGGAGCAGGCGAGCAGCCAGCACTCGACGTATTTGCTGTAGAGCCGCTGCTCGGTGATCGAGTCGCCGATCACGGCGACGCGGGCCGAGGAGAGGAACGGCGGCTGCTCGGCGCCGGCGGTCGTGGCCAGGGCGAGCGTCGCGAGCACGACGAGACGAACGAGTCGCATGGCGAGAAGACCTCCAGAAGGTGTCGGGTGAACGATTATCGCGGCCGGACGCTCGTTGCCAAACCAGGAAGCCCAATCGCCTCAGCGATGGGGACGAGTCGGTCCCGCCGCGCGGATCACGGCCTCGTGAAAGCCGACCGGCCGTGAGGCCGCGGGCTGTTTTCACTGGGGACGAGGTTGGTTTTGGCCTCGTCCCACGCCTTACGGCGTGGGGCTTGTACGGGGTTGACCGGGGGTGGGGCGGCGGGCCTCGCCGCCGCCCGGCACGTCGAGCGCGGGGCCCCAGGTCTCGGGCCGCAGCGGGGGCGTTGTGCCGGAGGCGGGAAACGTGCCCGCGACCGCCTCGCGAAGTTGAGCGGCGAGCGTGGCCACGTCGTTCGCATGCCGCGGGGCGTCGGCGAGGTTCACGAGTTCCCGAGGATCGGCGTCGTGGTCGTAGAGTTCGCGACCGCGTTGCCCCTCGTACCACTCCGTGTATCGCCACCGCGGCGTCCGCACCGAGTAGCCCGAGAACGGTGGAGTCCCCTCTTTTTTGCTGCCTGGTCGCGTCACGTGTGTAACCGCCCAGTTTCTTCCCGGCTTCGTCGGGTCGGAAAGGATCGGGGCGAGGTCCTGGCCAGGAAGCCCGAGAGGGGTGCTGAGTCCACAGCCGGCGGCGATCGTGGGGTAGAGATCGACGTGGCTCACCGGGGCCGACGCCACGCCGCCAGCGGCTGTTTTCCCTGGCCAGACGATCAGGAGCGGGACGCGAGCGCTTTCCTCGAACAGGCTCCGCTTCTGCCACAGCCCGTGCTCGCCCATGTGGTAGCCGTGATCGCTCGTAAACACGATCACGGTGTCGTCAGCGAGGCCGAGGCGGTCGAGGGCCGCGACCACGCGGCCGACCTGGGCGTCGAGGAAGCTGATGCTCGCCGCATACGCCTGGCGGGCCTGTCGCCGCTGTTCGTCGGTCATCTCGTCCTGTTCCCGATGGCCACTCTCGAGCGCCGCGGGCGGAAGATCGGCTCGATCCTCGGCCACGCCTGTGACCATCGGCATCTCGTCCTCGGGGTAGAGATCGAAGTAGCCACGAGGCGCCACGTAGGGCGTGTGTGGCCGGAAGAAGCCCACGGCCAGGAAGAATGGCCGCGTGCGGTCGGCAGCGCATTCCGCCAGGATCTGCTCGGCTCGAGCCGCCACCAGCCCGTCGGTGTGGGCTGCGTCAGGGGCCGGCGAGGCGAACCAACTGAGTGTGGCCCCAAACTGACCGGGCCTCAGCGAGAAGATCCGCGGCTCTTCCTCGAGGTGATCGACGCCGGCGGGATTGAAGGCCGCCTCCCATGAGGCCGGGTCGTCGTGACCAGCCGTGCCGATGCTCGCCGGGACGTTGTAGTGGAAGAGTTTGCCGACGCGGACCGGATAGCCGCCTTGACGGCGAAAGAGTTCTGGCAGGCTCGGGTGCCCGGGGATCGTTTGCCGGAAGACTTGGCCGTTGGCGAGGATGCCGGTGGCGTTGGGGTGAAGCCCCGTGAGCATCGAGTTACGGCTCGGGCCGCAGAGTGGAAACGAACAGTAGGCCCGGTCAAACCGCACGCCGCGGGCGGCGAGGCGGTCGAGGTTGGGCGTCTTGGCGAGCGGGTCGCCATAGCAGCCGAGCATCGTGTTGAGGTCATCGGCCACGATGAACAGCACGTTCCGTGGCCGCGGTGGCTCGGCTGCCAGAGCCGGGAGGGCCGACGCCGCCAGCACGACGGCGATCAGGAGTCGCGACAGTCCATTCATGCCCGCATCCTCGGGAGCAGGTCGAGGACGGCTCCGTGCACGGCTCCGTTGGTCGCCACGCCGTCGCCCGAGTCGATGCTGTCGCGGCCCTGCCAGTCGCTGAACCGGCCGCCGGCCTCGGTCACCACCACGTCCACGGCGGCGGCATCCCAGGGGTTGAGAAGCGGGTCGATCATGATTTCCGCGCGACCGGTGGCCACGAGCAGGTAGCCATAGCCATCGCCCCAGGTGCGAACCACCCCGCAGGCAGACTCGACCCGGCCGCGGGCGGCCTCGCCGTCGTGTCGGCCGCCGCTCCAGCGTGCGAACGACGTGAAGTCGCTCGAGCAGACGAGCGACTCGCGGAGCGTCGACTTCGCGGAGACCTTGGCGGCCACCGGGGCCGCGGCGGCCTTCGTGTACCAGGCGCCGCCCCCCCGGGCGGCGTGCACCATCTCATCGAGGGCGGGAATCGCGATCACACCGAGCACGCCCCGGCCGCCGTGGCGGCAGCCGATGAGCGTGGCGTAGAGCGGCACGCCGCGGATGAACGACTTGGTGCCGTCGATCGGGTCGACGATCCACTCGTAGCCCGAGGTGCCGGCGGTGGCCCCTGTCTCCTCGCCGAGAAAGGCGTCGGCCGGAAAGGCGCCCAGGAGTTCGCGGCGGAGGATCGCCTCGGCGGCGCGGTCGGCCTGCGTGACGGGCGAGGCGTCGGCCTTCACGTCCACCACCAGCCCTGCGTCACCAAACCAGCGGAGCGTCTCCCGGCCTGCGAGTTGTGCGGCGGCAATCGCCGTTTCGAGCCGGGCGGCGACGTCGTTGGGGGCTGCCGTGCCGCTCATGCCCGCTCGGAATCGCGGGGAGTGTCATCGCCGGCGGCCTGGATGGCCCGCGACTCCAGGAACGACAAGGCGAGCAGCATCATGGCTCCGATCACGAGCCAGGAGTCGGCCAGGTTGAAGATCGGCCAGTCGATCACGCCCGGAAGCGTGAAGTGAATCCAGTCGCGGACGGCGAGCACGGGCTCTCCCTCGCGGGCGAGCGGCGCATGCCAGTTGAGCCCGGGCAGGCCGAGTCGGTCGAAAAGATTGCCGATGATGCCGCCGACGATCAGCCCCAGCGCGAGCAGGATCCAGCCGTCGCTGCGGGTCGATGGCCGCGACACGAGGGCCAGGATTCCCACGATCGCTGCGACGGAGACGGTGGCGAACACGACACCCATGCCCTGCCCCATGCCGAAGAGCGCGCCTTCGTTGAGGTTGGTCTCGAGGGAGAGCCATCCGGGAATGATGCCGATCGCCGGGCTCTCCCCGGGCATGCCCAGTCGGGCGAAGATCCACTGCTTTGAGAGGAGGTCGGCCGCGGCGGCGGCCACCACGACGGCGAGGAACACCGGCCAGCCTTTGGCTGGTTCGGATGTGGACGTCTTCGCCATGCTTTTCCTTCCGTGGCGTGAACGCCCTTGTCAGCGGGGCTGACGAGGCCGGTCGTAGCTGCCGCTCTCCATCTTCTCAGCGCACCGGATGCACATCGCCGCAAACGGGATTGCCTCGAGCCGCTTCTTGGCGATCACTCCGCCGCACTCCTCACAGCTTCCGAACGTCTTCGCCTTGATCCGAGCGAGGGCCGCCTCGACGAGTTCGAGCGTCTCTTCCTCATTGGCCATCAGGCTGAGGGTGAACTCCTGCTCGTAGGCATCGGTGCCAACGTCGGCCATGTGGATCGGCATTCGGGAGAGGTCACCGCTCGCTTCGGTCCCGCTGTGACGCAGCGCGGCGTCGGCCATCGTGGACACGTCGCCGCGGAGCCGGGCTCGCAGCGCTTCGAGGGTCGTCCGGAAAACTTTGAGTTCCGCCGCTTTCAGCATGAGTGTCGACTCGAGATCCCGCCGGCAGTCCTGCGAGCAGCCCCGCACCCTGACTCCCGAGCCCGGCAAGACTATCCCAACCACATCGGACTGTCAAACTGGCAGTCCCGGGCGGGGGCGAGGGGTCGCGGGTCGCCGGTTGTGCCTTCCTTGCTGCTTTGGCACTCATGACCTACCTTTGGTGGTTCCTGTGGCCGATACCGCAGGAAAACCCGACGGCCCCCGCAGCGCGGAGGTTGATTCGGGCACGTGGAGAACCGTTCCGTGGCCGTCGCCGCCCGTACCGACCTCGCCTTTCAGCAGTGCATCGACCCGGCCTGCCGGGCGACGTTCTCGGTGGACGAGGTCCTCACCGCCTGTCCGTCGTGCGGCAATCTGCTCGACGTCGAGTACGACTGGGACCGCCTTCGCCCGCCAACGTCATTCGAGTTCTTCGAACGGAAGTGGATGCGGCGGAGCGACCCGCTCGCTTTCAGCGGCGTGTGGCGATTCCACGAACTCCTCCCTTATGCGCCGCGCGAGAGCGTGGTCACGATCGGTGAGGGGCAGACGATGTGCCCGCCATCCGATGGCGTGGCGGCCTACGTGGGCGTCAACGCGGGCCGGCTGTTCCTCCAATACGAGGGCCTCAATCCCTCCGGCTCGTTCAAAGACAATGGGATGTCGGCGGCGTTCACTCACGCCCGCATGATCGGCGCCCGCCGGGCCGCCTGTGCCTCCACGGGCAACACGAGCGCCTCGCTGGCGGTCTACTGTGCCGTCACGCGGATGATGAAGGCGATCATCTTCATCGGCTCCGGTAAGATCTCCTACGGCAAGCTCTCGCAGGCGCTCGACTACGGCGCCCTCACGATCCAGATCGCCGGCGACTTCGACGACGCGATGGCCCGCGTCAAGGAAGTGTCGAGCAGGATGGGGATCTATCTTGTCAACAGCGTGAATCCCTTCCGGCTCGAGGGGCAGAAGACGATCATGCTGCGGGTGCTGGAGTCGCTCGGCTGGGAGGTGCCCGACTGGATCGTGGTGCCCGGCGGCAACCTCGGCAACTCGAGCGCCTTCGGCAAGGCCTTCGCCGAACTCCGCAAGCTCGGCCTCATCGACCGGATCCCGCGGCTGGCGATCATCAACGCTGCCGGGGCCAACACCCTCTACGAGCTCTATCACAACCGGGGCCTCCGCTGGGACGGCGGCCGGGCCGACCTCTCCCCGGCCTGCCACTACTACGACGAGCTCGACC
>QWPO01000029.1 GCA_003669255.1 Planctomycetota bacterium
ACGAACCGGGAAGACACACAGGTTGAAAACCTGTGCTACGAGGAGAGGCAGCCCCGAGCCTGATACACGCGCGAGCAGCCTGTCAGTGCGGTGGAGAGTTCGGCTGAATGTCGATGATGTCGTGGATGGCCACGCGGGGCACGGTGACCTGCAGCCGGCCGTCGCGATATTCGTTTTCGAGCGTCCGGCCACCGGGCTGGAGCAGCACGGAGGCGGGCCGCGGGCAGCGAATCGACACGTCGATGCTTTCGCGTGTGGTGCGCTTGCCCACCTCCTGGCAGTCGGGGCCGGCGTGGAAGTCGAAGTGCATGCCGAGGAAACTCTCGCTGCGCTTCAAGCGCGGGGGGTACCGCGGCGGATCGTAGCGCACACGTTCGGCCTGGGGCTCTGCACACACACCGATCAGCGCTGGCCCAACGAGCAGTGCAAGCAGCGAAAGCGCCGCCACGTAGCGAGTGCTCATCCGTCGGCGCCGGATCGCTCGCGACGCACCCGATGGCCGACATACAGCATGAGGCCCAAAGCCCCCACCAGCGAGGCGCCCCCCGGTTCCGGCACCACGATGACCGCGCCGGTGGAATAGAGGCTCGTCGTGTCCCATGTCATCCCGCCGCTCAACGGGGGAAGGATCACACTCTGGAACTGCTGCCCGGAAAGATAGGCCGTGCCGTCGAGCAGATCGAAGCTGCGGCCGGCGGCGATCGTCAGGATGGGGTCCGGATCGAAATGCAGCACGCCATCGAGTATCGCCGTGGAACCAGCGCCGAACGTGAACGGCGACAGTCCGTCGAGTAGGAGCGTGCCGCCATTCATATCGAACCGGCCCTCAGCCGAGAACAGGCCCGCTCCGGTCACCCGCAGTTCCTTGCCGTTCAAGTCGATGGCCTGTTTGAAGGCGAGCGAGGTACCCGCGATGGCGCTGGCTGCGGTATCCGTGCCCAGCATCAGGGACAGCAGGGTTTGATGGGCGCCCCGCTGCACGGCGATCGAGCCGCTGCCCGTGCCGGACGCGATCGTGATGGCGCCCGAACCCGAGAGCGTGTATTGCTGGTCGCTCTGGAAACGCATCCCTTTCATGGTCACAGCTTCGTCGATCGTCACGGTGCTCGACGTGAGGACGGCACTGCCGAAATTGGCGATTTCCTCATTCGTGTCCGGGCGGCCCCAGTAATACCAGTTCCGGATGTCGTTCCAATTGCCCGACCCCGGCTGCGTCCACGCCCGCTCGCCGCTCGCCGGCTGCACGATCGACGTGAGCTGCGTGCCCTGGAACGCCACCGGCGCGGAACTCACCGACGAGATGAAGTTCCCCAGAGCGTCAAACCGCAGGATCCGGCCCGCCTGCTCGCGGACGTAAACGTCTCCATTGGCAGCCTGGGCCAGATCGGTGGGCTTATCGAGCGCGGCGCCGGAGAAGGTCGCACCCAGCGTGAACGAACCGAGCGGCGCGTTCTCATCCTGGGTGGCCTCGTAGCGCAAAACCTGGTTATTGGCCGTGTCGGCCACGAGCAGCTGATCGGGCGCAGCCGTGCGGAAGTTCTGGATCTTGTGCACGGTGAGCAGATTGGAGTCGTGGCCTCGATCCATCGTGCCACCGATGTTGAACGCGGTCCGCGAGGCCACCACCATGTCGCTGCCGTCGTAATCGAACTGAAAGTATTGGAAACCTTCTTGGTAGACGTTCGAGGTGTAGAGGAAGATCTTCTCTACGTCCCAGTGGGTGAGATCCTTCGACGAGAGCATGGCTCCGGTGTTGCGGACCAATTCGGGAACGGTCCCCGACTCGTACATGGACAGTACGGGATTGCTGAGGACGTAGAACTTGCCCGAAACGGCGTCGTACGATCCGCCAAACTTCTTCTCGCCTCCGGGCAGCGGCACGAAGCCGGTCGCCGGGTCGAACGTGGTCGTGGTCGGCGACGTCACGCCGATCACAGCGGCGTAAGGGGGCTTCGCCGTGAAATTCACCGGCGGCGACTCCGGACGAACCTTGGGCATGATCACCACACCCGTCGCCGACGAGGCCATCACCTGGCCCTCGAACCAGAGCGGGCCGGACACGCCAAAGTAGCCATTCCATGGGGGCGCGTCGCTACCTGTCCAGTTCGCCTGGTTGAGGAGGTCAGAGCCGACCGGCGCCGAGTAGACGGACGTCGTGAACCCGGCCCAGATGCGGCCGCCGTAGACGACCGGGTTGGTCGGCGTGCCGGGTCCGCCCACGCTGGAGAAGAGCCCCGTGGTGGTGCCGGTCGGGGTGGTCCACGTGCTGCCGTTGTCGAGCGACTTGCGGATCTGCGTGTTGTTTCCCGCCGTGTCTTTGTTCGCGCCGATCAGATAGAGGGCGCTGCCGCTCACGAACAGGCTGCCTCGAAGCATGTTGGACAGGCTGCCGAGGCTGCTCCAGGTTGCCCCCTTGTCGGACGAACGAAACAGGCTCGTCGTGCCCGACGTGCCCGAATTGGAGTCCCTGCCTGCCAGGGCGTGGGAGGCGACGTAATCGCCATTGGGCAGCACCACGATCTCGGGATCGGAGAAGAAATAGCGCCGCGTCGCATTCAACTGATAGTTGACGACCTCACCGGGCACGCCGCTGAGATCCGCGGTCTGCGCCAGGGTTTCGCCCGCCACGAGCGCCATGGCGATTGTCAGACACCATGCGGAAGTGTTGTTGGCCGTCCTAGCCTTGGAGACGCAGCGCATGATCAAAACCCCCTTGGTTTGTGGTTGCTGAGTGTACCCATTATGGGGGGAACCGCACATCGATCGCGTGCCTGTCTCAGTTCGCCGTGGCCGTCACGCCCGGGAAATCGTCGGTGCGAAACGGTGTCAGCGGGAGGCCGGCGCCCGAGTACATGTTGCACACCGGGTTGTCGGCCCACGCGTACCGAACGGCCACGGGATCGGCCACAGCGTCGCTCCCAACTTCGATCCGGCCGTCGGGCAGGATTTTTGCCGTGGCCGGCACGAACGTGTTGTCGGCCCCCGCGATCGTGAAGCCCACCGGTTCGTTCACGTCGAACGGCCGCCAGCCGCCGGCGACGTGGTCGAACGCGAGTACGATCTTCGTCCCCTGATTCTCCATCGACTTATAGAGCGGGCTACGGGCCACGATGCCCGACACCTTGTAGGTTTCGGCGAGCGCCCAGCGGGCGAGCCGCTTGGCCACGTCCTCCTTGTTCTTGGGATGGATGTCCTTCCCCTCGCCGATGTCGATGATCACCGCCTCGCCCGTGTTCGGCAGGGCCTTCATCGTCATGGTCTGGGCCTCGCGGAGCTCAGCCCAGTCGCTCTCCGCCGGCTCGCTCTTCTCAGGCTTGAAGTCGGCGAGCTGCACGAAATAAAAGGGAAAGTCGCCGAGGCCCCACTCGTCGCGCCACGACTGGATCATGAGCGGGAAGAGCGCGCGGTATTGGTAGGCGCGTGCCGCATTGCTCTCCCCCTGGTACCAGATCGCCCCCTTGATGCCGTAGCCGATCGACGGCGTGAGAACGCCGGAGTGGATGTTGCCGGGGCGGTGATTGCCGGTCATGTTGCCGCCGGGGTTTACCGGCTGCGGCGGCGCGGCCGTCCCCTCCGTCTTGGCCTTCTCGGCGGCCACCATCCACTCGGCCATCGCCTTCTCGTAGGCCACCTTCTGTGCCGGATACTCCGCCTCGAGCTTTTCCCAGCGCTCCACGAGCGGCTTGAAGCGGGCGTCGGCGGCAAGTTTGTCGCGCTTGACCCATGCCTCGGCGGCACTGCCGCCCCAGGCGTTGTTGATCAGCCCCACCGGCACGCCGAGCGTCTGGTGGAGTTGGCGGCCGAAGAAGTAGCCCACGGCCGAGAAGCTATCCACCGTCTCCGGCGAGCAGACTGTCCACTTGCCGTTGAAGTTCCACTGCGGCTCCTGCGTGCCCACCTGTGGCACCCAGATGAGCCGGATGTTCGGAAACTTCGCCGCTGCCCTCTCGAGGTCGGCATCCGTCGACTGGTTCACGCCCCACTGCATGTTCGACTGGCCCGAGCACACCCAGACCTCGCCGATGAGCACGTCGTTGAACGTGACCGTGTTCTTCCCCTTCACTGTGAGCGTGTGCGGCCCGCCGTACTCGAGAACCGGATCGAGGAACACCTCCCACGCGCCGTCGGCGCCGGCGGTCGCCGTTTTCGGCTGCCCGCCGAGCGTGACGGTGACGGCCTCACCGGAGTCGGCCTTGCCCCAGACGCGGGTCTTGATTCCCTGCTGGAGCACCATGTGGTCGCCGAACATGTTGTTGAGCGACACGTCGGCCTGCACGGCGGCGGCGGCCAGCGTCAGGGCGATGCCGGTGATCGCGGACGCCCAGGTCGGCACGGTGGCATGCAGGCAGCGAGACATCGGCGAGCCCTCCAGCGGTGAAAAATCCCCTTCACGGCGGCACGGATGAACCGTCGTGTCCAGTAAGGTACCGTGCCGGCTTGATCCCGCAATGCCGCGGATGGACAGGCGAGGAGACCTTGCCGGGCCCAGAGCCGCACCCCATCGAACGCTCGTCACCCGTCAAACGCCTGCGGAAGTGTTGTTGGCCGTCCTATCCGTCGGAGTGATCTCATTCAGATCTACTTCGCGTATGTCCTCCGGCCGGTCAACGAGAAAGACGCCTGGACGCTCGATGATGTTCTGGCGTCGGCCGTGAAGGGGTCGCCATGGGGCGAGACTTCGAAGGCGGCACGCGCACCTTCGCGGCGGCTTAGGCGTGGGTCGCGTTCATTACTGCTTCTTCTGCGGAGCCGGTGCGTCAGGAAAGACGACGGGGGCCGTTGCCGGATCGATCGTGCCGATCCGGTCCTTGTATGAAGGCTCGTGCTTGCCGCAGCCGGTCGCCGCGCAGGCCACTGTCATCGCGACGAGCGTCGCGGTCAGCCACGCGTGGCGGGAGGGTTGGCCGCTGTAGACAAAGAAGCACATCGATTGGCTCACTCGCATCGGAAGAGGCCTCCTGTGTGGTCATTCGTTGATCGCCTGCGTGTCGTCGGCGCTGCAGATGAGGTTCCAGATTCGCCAGTCGGTCGTCTCGCGGACTGGCCGGACCGACCCGTCGCACATCACCACATTGATGAAGCCGAGATGGAAACTATGGGTGCCCAGATAATCGCTGTTGATACCACCGCGAGTCATAAACACCGGGCCGCTCATTCCGGGCGGCCCGGTGTTGCCAGGGCCCGGCTCGATGTAGATCCAGGCGCCGGGGGCATTCCCATTCGCCTTTCTCCAGGGGGATTGCGCGATCGACCCGTCCACCGTCACGTCGATGAACGCCGCGCGAGCGTAGGCGCGTGACGGCATGGCCGGAACGCCGTCTCCCATCCGATCGAGGCCGCGCGGGTTGCCATTGAAAAATCCGACGCTCGTCACCTCGCCCAAGAGCAGCGCCTTCGACAGGCCGTCCGAAATCTTCGCTGCTTTCAACGTATGTGGTTCGCCATACGGGGCACGCCCCGTGAGCGACTGCCCCAGCACGCCCGTCACCTGGGCATTGCACACCACGCCTAATGGCAACGTCGCCTCGTAGCGATTCACCCACCAGTCGATGCCCTCGCATCCGGCGTAGTTGGTGATTGTGAGGTCGTTCGTCTCGCTCGGCTGGAGAAAGAACGGATCGCTCGGGCACCGTGCCACGGGCAGCGAGGCCTTCACGTGAGGCTTGCCCCAGGCCGGCTGCTTGAGATCGATGCCAGCGGCAAGCCCTTGCTCCTCGATGTAGGGCAGGATCAACGTGATCCACGAATGATGGTTTTCGGTGAAGGGCGGCGAGCCCGTCTCGATGCCCCATACGCCGCGCGGCGGAAAGGTCTTTTTGGCATCGAGGTGATTGAGCATCCCCAAGCCCAGTTGCTTGAGCTTGTTCTGGCAAATGCTTCGGCGGGACGACTCCCTGGCGGACTGCACCGCCGGCAGCAGCAGGCCGATCAGCGTGGCGATGATCGCAATCACCACGAGCAGCTCCACGAGCGTAAAACCGCCTGGCGAGCGCAGACGGATGTTTGGGTGGAGGGCTCTCCTATCGCACGGATGCGAACCGAGGCATTGCTCAACGATCATGGTCATGCCTCCGGCTGCGTTTTTTGCGACGGCGATTCCCCTCACAGACTGTAGAGTTCCGGGTTCTGGCAGTTCAAGCCGCGTTGGGCGGCAGGCACTTGTGAAAAGCCCGATCAGGCCGGGCTCGCCGGGGCCGGAGCCCAGCGGCCAGTAACGATCCATAAGTAAAAGATTACGTTTTTTCTTTTCTGGTTGACGTGGGACGAGTGGGTTGGAAAACATTGCGTTGGGGATCGACCCTGGCAAACA